>CAIQND010000624.1 GCA_903873045.1 uncultured Methylococcaceae bacterium
CAGATGACTGTCGAAATTATGCATTAAACTACTCTTGGGCTAATTGTACCGAGCAATTTTTTAATAATCTTGTCCCTGCTTTTGAAGAGAGTAAGCAATTGCAAAGTAATTCAGTCGCTGAGCATTTTGTAAGATAACGCTTGTTATAGATTTTCAGACAAATAATTTCGATACTAACAGATACCATCCCTTCAAGGGATGTTATCTGTATCAGCTTACAACAACGTGAATGGAAATTTACAACTGAAAGACTATAGGTGTTTATTTGGACAGGAATAAAGGTAATTTAAGAATATGAGGAGTTATAAATTATTAATATATCTTTTTTGATATAATAAAGTCATGAACGGTAAACAAATAATTGCACGATTAAAGGCAGAAGGTTGGACTCTAGCCAGAATCGAAGGTAGCCACTACATCATGGCAAAGGAAGGGGTGCTGCGAGGCGTACCGGTTCCGGTACATGGCACAAAAGATATGGGTATCGGTTTATTAAAGGCAATCGAAAAACAAACAGGTGTAAAACTAAAATGAGAACTGACTACCCCTACACAGTAGAAACAGACGCAGACGGTTTTTTATTCGTGCAATTTACTGATTTGGAAGATACCTTTACCCAAGGCGAAACGTTAGAAGAAGCTGCCTATAATGCAAGCGAAGTATTAAGCGCAATGTTGGCCTACCGGTTAGAACATAATCAAGAAATACCTGATCCATCAGTTGCCACGCAAAACAGCTTTATGGCGGCACCCAGTCCGGAAGTGCAAGCGGCTTTATTGTTAAGAAAAGCCAGGGGTAATAAATCACTATCTGAATTGGCGAGTGCCATGAAAACATCATGGCCAGCTGTCCAACGCCTAGAAAATCCACACCATTGGCCAAATCTAAAACAGCTCGACAAGGCAGCACGTGCACTCGGTAAACGATTAATTTTAACGTTGGAATAAAAAGCTAAAACGACCCAGTCATTTTATTTTCAATTGCCTAATTCAGATATGACGATTAACAAGCACATTTTATTAGGCGTTAGCGGTGGTATTGCGGCTTATAAGTCCGCCGAATTAGTCAGGCTGCTCAAAAAACAGGGCGCAGAAGTGCAGGTGGTGATGACACAGTCTGCCATGCAGTTTATCAGTCCGTTAACTTTTCAGGCGCTTTCCGGTAATCCAGTGCATAGCGAATTGCTGGATGCCGATGCAGAGAATGCGATGGGGCATATCAGTTTGGCGCGTTGGGCTGATTGTTTGCTTATCGCGCCAGCCACCGCCAATTTGATTGCAAAATTAAGTCATGGTCTGGCGGATGATTTACTGTCAACGCTATATTTGGCGGCAACGTGTCCGGTTTATGTGGCTCCGGCCATGAATCAGGCGATGTGGAACAAAGCCGTCACTCAAGAGAATGTCGAAACACTTCAGCGTCATGGCGTTAAACTGATCGGGCCGGAACAAGGCGACCAAGCCTGTGGAGAAACCGGCTTTGGCCGAATGACCGAACCCGTTGCTATTTGCAACTATCTGACTGATACGCTGGAAAATCAGAATCCATCACCCGAGCAATGTCTGCAAGGCTTTAAAGTGTTAATCAGTGCCGGCCCCACCCGCGAGCCGATAGATCCCGTGCGTTATCTTACCAACCGCAGTTCCGGAAAAATGGGTTATGCGCTGGCAAAGGCCGCTTTAAAAGCGGGGGCAGAGGTAACACTGGTAAGTGGCCCGGTATCATTAACCGCGCCAGCAAACGTCCAATTAATTAAAGTGGAAACGGCTGCACAAATGTACGAGGCGGTTATATCCAGAGCCTCAGACCATGCCATCTATATCGGTGCGGCGGCGGTGGCTGATTACAGTCCTGTCATTATGCAGCCGGAAAAAATAAAAAAGCAGGAGGAACAGTCGACCCTAATCCTGCAAAAAACCAAAGATATACTGGCAGACGTGGCAAAACTCGATAAGCATCCGTTTACGGTTGGCTTTGCTGCGGAAACGCATAACCTTGAAGTTTATGCGCGAGACAAGCTGGCACGCAAAAAACTGGATATGATTGCAGCAAACTGGGTGGGACAAGAGCAGGGTGGCTTTGATAGTGAACAAAACGCCCTGCACGTTTTTTGGAAAAAGGGTGATAAATTTTTTCCTATGATGGATAAAACCCGCCTCGCAGAACAATTAATCAGCTTGATTGCCGAACGCTTATTTATAAAATCTTAAAGAATTATCACCACTAAGACACGAAGTACATGAAGTTTTATTTCTTTTTCTTCGTGCTCTTCGTGTCTTAGTGGTGAATAAGCTTAGGGCTTGTCCAAAAATAAGTTGTACAACTTTTGCTAGTCAATTGCCTTGGTAGATTGTTTACAGCAATTGATTTGTACAAGTTATTTTTGGACGGCTACTTAGCTATAAAGCGGTTATTTTCTCGCCTCAATCAATTTAATAATATCACTGCTACGCTCGTCAACACGCACCAAAGCAAAGCCACTGGCTTTAATATTTTTAACGGTATTTCTGTTAATATTGGCCCCGACCAGCGCAACAATGGCTGGGTTAATAAAGTTCATGGCTTTTGCAATCACTGGTTTTGAGCTTAACACATGCTCCAGTAATAAAACCTGACCGCCAGGTTTACAAACACGGTACAGCTCCTTTAAACCTTTAGCAGGTAATGGCACGGAACAAAAAACAAAAGAACCGATAACAGTATCAAAACTGTTATCGGCAAAGTCTAACGATTGGATGTCCATGAGGCTAAGCTCAACACAAACCGCTTTTCGGGCTTTTTTATACGTGGCCTGCTTGAGCATTTCCGGACTAAAATCAATTGCGGTCATACGGGCATCAACGGGATAAAAGTCAAAGTTTTTGCCGGTGCCAACACCGACTTCAAGAATATGATGGCCCTCGATTTTCGCCCACAGTCTTTTGCGCCAGTTTTTAAAAAACAAGCCTTCCATGACGGCTTCCAAACCTTCAAAATAGGGCGCTAGCCGGTCATAGCGTTTTTTGATTACGGTGCTGTCAGATTTCATAATGGAGTTTGGCGCATAAATTAGGTTATCGAATATTACCGCGCAAACTTGGGGTACATCAACACTATTCTTTGTTGTCGTGTAAAATAGACAGCTTCTGGCGCAACTGCCGGA
>CAIQND010000625.1 GCA_903873045.1 uncultured Methylococcaceae bacterium
GAGTAAAGTTTTCACGGAGTTATTCTGTGTGAGTCAGTTGGTAACGCTAATTTTAACGTTATTTTTTGCACAGGAGAAATTCCAGTAGTGCTTTTTGTGCATGTAATCTATTTTCAGCTTCTGCAAAGATAACACTTTGCGGGCCGTCTATCACTTCAGCCGTTACTTCTTCACCCCGATGCGCGGGTAAACAATGCATAAATAAAGCGTCTTTATGCGCAGCATTCATGGTTTCGGCGTTAATCTGATAATCTTTAAACGCTATTTCCCGGTGTTTTTGTTCCTCTTCCTGACCCATGCTGGCCCAGACATCGGTTACGCAGAGATCAGTGTTTTTAGCCGCTTCCAATGCGGTATTAAAAAATCTGACACGATTGCCCGCCGCGTCAACAAATTCTTGTTGAGGATAATAGCCGGTCGGGCAAGCAATGTTTAAGTTAAAATCCAGCAGCATGGCTGCATGAATATAAGAATGACACATGTTATTGCCATCACCAATCCAGGTAACGGTTTTGCCTTTAATGTCGTCGCGAAATTCAAAATAAGTTTGCATATCCGCCAGCAATTGGCAGGGATGCTGTAAATCCGTTAATCCGTTAATAACCGGTACGCTGGAGTGCTGCGCGAAGGTGGTGACGGTTTCGTGTTTGTCGGTTCTTAGCATGATGCAGTCGACCATGCTGGAAATCACTTTGGCACTGTCATGCAGCGGCTCACCACGACCTAGTTGGGTATCTCTGGGTGACAAAAACAAGGCGCTGCCGCCAAAATGAACCATGCCTGCTTCAAAGGAAATGCGGGTGCGGGTGGATGATTTTTCAAAAATCATCGCCAATACTTGACCTTTTAACGGTTGATAATCGGGATCGCGATAATTTTTAAGTTCTATGGCTCTATGGATGATGTGACGAAATTCTTCGCTGGATAAATCAAGCAAGCTGGTGAAATGTCTGGGATTCATGATCATGTTTTTTGTGCAGTTTGTTCGGTGTAGTTGTTAATAAGTGTCGATAAAGTGTCTACCAGCAGCTTGATTTGTTCCTCGTCAATAATTAAGGGCGGTAACAAACGGATAGTGGTGTCATTGGTCACATTAATTAATAGACGCTGTTGCAGGGCTGATTTAACCAACTCGGCGCAGGGGCTGTCGAGTTCAATACCGATCATTAAGCCTTTGTTACGAATATCAACAATATGTGGATTACCTTGCAGGTGCTCGGTAAAGCCTGCGCAAATAGCCTCGCCTTTTTGCCTAGCCAATTCAATCAGATTGTCTTCGCCCAATGTTGCCAATACCGCCAAGGCCGCACTACAAGCCAACGGATTGCCGCCAAAGGTAGAGCCATGCATACCGGCTGTAAGCAGTTCTGCCGCTTTGCCCCGTGCAAGGCAGGCACCAATAGGCACGCCATTACCCAGTGCTTTAGCCAGGGTGCAGACATCAGGAATAATGTTGTTGTGCTGAAAGGCAAGAAATTTACCGGTACGCCCAATGCCGCTCTGAATTTCATCCAGCATCATCAGTAACTCGTGTTGGTCACACAGACTGCGTATCTGATTAAGATAATCAGCGGCCGGTATATTGATGCCGCCTTCACCCTGAATTGGTTCAACCAAAATGGCAACGATATTTTTATTGTCTGCAAGCGCTTGTTTAATGGCGTTGATATCGTTATACGGTACGCGGACAAAGCCTTCAACCAGCGGTGCAAAGCCTTGCTGTACTTTACTGTTTCCGGTCGCGCTTAGCGTTGCCAAGGTACGCCCATGAAAACTTTTATCCATGACAATAATGGCAGGATAATCGATGCCTTTTTCATGTCCGAATTTTCGCGCCAGTTTGATAGCCGCTTCATTGGCCTCGGCACCCGAGTTACAAAAAAACACGTTATCCATGCCGCTTTTTTCAGTCAGTTGGTCGGCAAGACGTTCCTGATTGGCAATTTTATAGATATTGGACGTATGCAGCAGTTTTTCGCTTTGGGCGCAGATAGCCTTATGGACTGAGGGGTGAGCGTGCCCTAAATTGCAGACGGCGATGCCGGAAATGGCATCCAGATAACGGTTATTGTTTTCATCCAACAACCACGCGCCTTCGCCCCGTTCAAAAGTGACCGGTAAGCGATTGTACGTTGGCATAATATGGCTAGTCATGGTTTTTGCCTGTAAGCGAAAAAACAGGCAGTAATCGACTACCCGATAAAAAAATGTTCGATTATAAGTATCAATCCAGTCTCAGGCAAGCGATGGATGATAAGAATTGCTTTTTTTACTGGCGCAAAGTTGATAAAATTGCTTGGTTTTTTATCTATTTGAGTAATTACAATGAGCGTTATAGAAAGAATTAAAGACCAGCTTGATAACAATCCGGTTGTTTTATACATGAAAGGTTCGCCTGATTTCCCGCAATGCGGCTTCTCAGGCCAAACGGTACAGATATTAAATGCCTGTCAGGCAAAATATATGTACGTCAATATATTTGAAGATCCAGAGCTGCGTGAAGCACTTAAAGAATATTCAAATTGGCCTACTTATCCGCAATTGTATATCAGTGGTGAATTGGTTGGCGGTTGTGATATCGTTATCGACTTGTATAAAAAAGGCGAGTTGGCCACACTGTTGATAGCCGCTGGCGGTGTAGAGGAATAAAATTCCTGTTGGTAGCGTAACTCTCAAGGGTTACGCTAACCAAACTACCTGACTAATCCATGCTAACCTGTTTTTTAAAATCGGCTTATGCGAAAAAGGCTTTAAGCATAATCGAAAGTACACCTGCAATTAATAGCCTCACCCACCATCCACTTCAAAACGATTAAGGAACGTGCCTAAAATAACTTAAGCAACTTCTGAAATTGTCATTTTAGGAATGGCAACATAATTCCATTGCCCCGATACTTATCAAATACAATTCGCATTGATTCTTTAACCCCTTTGCAATTTTTCTGCCCGCTTCATAAATCCTGTTAAAAATACGACCCCTTCATTTTTGGGTAAAAGTAGTCATGTAGGTTGGACAACATCCGACATTCCGCACCCCTGCTATCCAGAATCAGCATATAAATATTCGGAATCAGCATATAAGTGGACATACCGTTCACCCAGCAGGTTAAGCAGATGGTGGTGGTGCTCATTGCAATTCAATACGACTTCTCGCCAACTGTCTATCAATAGTACATGGATACCCGCAAAGAATTGAAATACCCAGCGAGCAGTTGGCTTTTCGGTAGTGGTTCCTATCTGGGTGGGAAATGTTTCTTCGTTTTGCTGCAACGATTGTCGAATACGGTATTCCAGGGCAGCATAGACCAAAAGACATATTGTCATAATCATCATCAGTACAGTGATGCGCTTTGGCGACTTCAGAAACAGCGTATTAGCCATAAACCAGGGGTCTTTTAAGAAGCGGAAGCCATGTTCAACCTTTTGTTGTCCAGGCGTATAGTGATCCAGCATATCTTCGTTACTGAGTTGGTTTTCATCCAATTGGTTGCTGGCAACAATAAAGCAGCTTTTCTGTTGAATCTTGCGCTGCCGCATGTCGAGCATGGAGGCTACCCCCGCTTCAACACGATAACCAACCGTATCTGGAGCGCTATCTTTTTGGGGTCGCCCCTTACCTTTGAAACGTTTAATCTCGACGATCTGCGAATCGTGCAAGGTGACGAACTTCAATTTCTTTTGCAAAGTTGCCAAGGCCGCTTCGGCATCAGCAACACAGGCAAATGTCCGTTTAGCCAATGCGCTGAAGGCTTTGTAATCTACTTCACTTTTCTTCAAGTGTTGCCGATCTACCGTTTGTTCGGCACGCTCGCGAGCGCCTTGAGTATAAACGACCAGCCACCGCTGCTTGACGCCGCCATAAGTGGCCCCCAAAACTGTATAGGCTCGTTCTGGTTGATCGATCATCCACTCATCAGATACCGCCAAAATCAATTCCCGAGTGCCACCAATAGTTTCTGGGACACGCGTTATCCAAGGAAAATCGCCCAGGTCTTTCAATGTTTTCGCCGTATACAGCGCACTGTCGGCGGCAACCAACGAAAGACCGATGCCTTCATGCAATTGCCCCAGATGTGCGTTCAGTGTTTTCCGAAAACTCTCTTTATCATTACTGTTGCCACTCAAGGCCTCCATCCATAAAGGTATACCTGCCTGATTATCGGTAATAAGCTGCAATATCACCTGATTCAAATCAGGACGATGATCGCGGCTGTAGCCCTTAGTAATATGAATAATCTGTTCCGACGCTTCCTGGCCACTGTTGTAGTCACCATCAACATGAAAGCTGGTGCTGTCTATATGACCAATGTCGCAGGATAGCTCCAATCGTTTAACTGACTGTGCCGCCAGTTGGCCATACAACTGTTCAGCGCCGTATGCATAGATGGTATCCAATGCACGTCCAAGGGTGTCATCATTGAGATGCTCAGCCTCTATGCCCTCACCCAACAAGCGTCCGATGGGTTTATCCTTGAAAAAGTGGGGCATCAGGTACAAGGTACGATTAACAAAGCCAAGACCATTCAAGACCATAGCTTTGACGCATTGCCCGACCGATACCACTCGTTGTTCATGGTCTTGTATAATCACGGCGTCAATTAGCTCAACTAAACCTAATTCGTCAACCATACCGGCGACAAGGCCTAGATGATCTAAATTGGAACTGCTGTAAAGGGATTTCTCGTTCATGGATAGTCTCCAAAGTACATAATTCGCTGCGTATAGTTTAAATCATTTTTATCTTGGATGGGGTGCGGAATGTCGGCAACATCTTTTCGTTGCCCAACATTCAACGGTCAAAATCAGAATATCAAAAGATTTCTTCAATGCCATTTGCGCGTTCCAACGCGAAAATGTCGGGCACTTTAGTTCGACCTACTTGGCTGTAATTATACAGTAACAATATTGTAATTAAATAGTAACAATACTGTAGCTATCCAGTAACAATCTGTCATTATAATTTGATGGGTAGTAGGTAACATTGCTACTGCATTTTAATTTTGTCATTAATTTGGAGCAACAAATGAAAAAAAAGCACGCATTACGTTTGCGCCCTTTGTTAGCAACAACGGCACTCGTTTCGATGATTTCCAACGTTACATACGCGGAAGAATTGAACGATAACAAGACAACAACCCCTATTAAGCACGTTATCGTCATTGTCGGTGAAAATCACTCGTTCGACAATTTGTTTGGCGTTTATAAGCCTAAAGCAGGCCAAACCATCGACAATCTGCTTAGCAAGGGTATTGTTAAAGAAGATGGTACACCTGGAGATCACTTTGACCGAGCGAAACAAAACATCGGCGTCGGCACCGACACCTATCAAGTCGTAACAAAATCTAACGGCAATTACGACACAGGCTTGCCGCAACCTTACACTAAAGGCTCGATCGGTCAACCCGCAAACGTACTGGATTCACGCTTTCCAAGTAGTTTGCCAAACGGTCCTTATCAGATCAGCAAATACGCACCATACAACGCATACACGGGTGACCCGGTGCATCGCTTCTTCCAGATGTGGCAAGATATTGATGGCGGCAAAAACGATAAGTTCGTTTGGGTTGAAGAAACCATCGGTACGGGTTCCAACGGCAAACCTTATCCAGTCGGCGGATTTAACCCTAAAGAAGGCGCCATCTCCATGGGCTTTTTTAATATGAACACCGGGGATGCACCAATCTTCAAAACGCTTGCCGACGACTACGCCATGAGCGACAACTTTCATCAGTCTGCTATGGGCGGCACCGGCGCTAACTTCCAAGCACTGGTTACAGGTGACATGGCATTCTTTACCGACCCTAATAAGC
Organism: uncultured Methylococcaceae bacterium; assembly: GCA_903873045.1. GTDB lineage: Bacteria > Pseudomonadota > Gammaproteobacteria > Methylococcales > Methylomonadaceae > Methylobacter_C. Next base: position 5,811 of record CAIQND010000625.1, read on the forward strand.
TTGATGGTTCCGCCGTCATTCTTCCATGGGCTAACCAAATCGAAAATCCTAACCCTGTAGCGGGTAGCAATAACTACTACACGCAAGACGGTTATAGCGGTGGAACTTATGTTAATTGCGCCGATTCGACTCAACCTGGTGTGGCCGCAGTTAACAGCCAACTTAAAGCCCAAGGCGTTAATAACAACAATTGTGAAGCAGACCATTACTATCTGGTAAACAACTACAATCTGTATTGGAATGAGACCAGCAGCGTTACGCGTGCTCTGGGTGCCAACAAATTCACCTTGCCGCCACAAAGCATCCCAACCATCGCTGACGTTCTGACCGCCAATAAGGTGTCTTGGAAATATTACACTGCCGACCGTGGCAACGACATCACCGTGTTTGCAAACGCTGTTGACGGTGTGCCACTGCTGTACCATTCATATTGTGGTATCTGCGATCCGCTAACTGGATTCTCTAGTATCATGACGAACGCATCGGAAGAAGCCAAGCTGCAAAACTACGGTGCATTCCTAGCCGATGTCAGCAACAGTACGCTGCCTGCTGTTTCTTATGTGCGTCCGTTCGAAGCACTTGCCGGTCACCCAGCCAACTCAAACGGCGACCAGTACGAGGCGTTCCTGCAAGAGCTAATTAACCAGGTCAAGAACAACCCAACACTGTGGGCTTCTACGGCAATAATTATCACCACGGATGAAGGTGGTGGTTATTACGACTCCGGTTATGTACAAGCGGTCGACTTCTTCGGAGACGGCACCCGTGTACCTGCGCTGGTAGTATCGCCATTCGCCAAGAAAGGCCACGTAGACCACACTTACAACGATCATGCTTCAATATTGAAGTTCATTGAAACAAACTGGACGTTGCCAGCTATCTCTAACCGTAGCCGCGACAACCTGCCTAACCCGGTCAGCCATCGTAAAAATCCCTACAAACCGGTTAACGGACCTGCCATTGGCGATTTGATGACATTGTTCGACTTCGCTAAATAGTCGCTCGTCATAACCCTGATGGATATTATTATTTTTTTCAAATTTTATTGATTTAGGAGGGGAGGCTAGAATCTAGCCTTGGAACCATTTTCAGATAAATAATTTCTATGTCGACAGATTACCATCGCTTCAAGAGATGTTATCTGTATGCGCTTACAGCGACACGAACTGGAAATTTACAAATGAAAGTCTATAGCTATTCGCTTTCTTATTTTTTAAATTGAATTAAAAATAATTACACTATTTATTTTATTTTGTTTTACTTCTTTTACTTATTTTAGGTGTTAATTTTATGAAAAAATCTTTATTTCGTGTTATGGCGGCTGTTGCGGTGTTAACCCCGGCTATTTCTGCAAATGCAGCATTATTCAACTACAACGAGCAGTTTGATAACAATGGTGTACACTTTAATTTAAATTTTACCGCCAATGATACCGGCACTACTGTCATCACTAACTTCAACGGTACGGCTGATACAGATGTCCTTACCCTGATTGCCCCTGGTGGTTTCCCAGCTAGTGATGCGAATGACAATCTATTTGACCCTAGCACACTTGCCACTGCCGGAGGTTGGAGTTTTAATGGCGTTAGTGCTCACGGCACTGATTCTGGCTATGATTTTAATTTATACTTTGATAATTCGGTTAATTCTTTATATCTGCTTACCACCATGCCTCAAGCAACCGATACACTTACAAATTACAGTTATTCCGCATCCCCTGTTTCTTCAGTACCCGTGCCCGCAGCAGTTTGGTTGTTTGCGAGTGGTTTAGGACTATTAACCTTCGGTCGCAGAAAAAATATTGCATAGTTTTAATTTTTAGCTACCCACTTAAGCCATTATAAAATACTGGAGTTAGACCTGACAGGTTTATAAAACCTGTCAGGTCTGTCCCGTGTTAAGTGGGTAGCCTAATTTTTCAATAACAAAAGCAAGTTAAAAAACCTGGCTACTCGCCAGGTTTTTTTTACATGTAAGATCATATTATTTTTATTATTTTTTACTTCGTGCTTTTCGTGTTTTTGCAACTGCTTCCTGAGTTGCTCTCGATTGTTGGGTCGAAACGGGCAAAGCAGGGCGAATGTACAAACATTCGTATTATTTTTGATTTTTTTCTTAATTAAACAGGTACCTCATTTATGTCTAAGAAATTTATTTTTGCTGTCCTTTTTGGATATACAGCTTTAATCAA
>CAIQND010000626.1 GCA_903873045.1 uncultured Methylococcaceae bacterium
AAAATATGGCTCTTCTGACTTTGGCGTGATCAATAAAATTGTTAAAAAACAATATGATATAACCTATTAATCACTTGGCAGATTCTAAAATAATAACCACTTTTTCGTTTTTGTAACACACATAACCGATTGTTTTATATGCGAATTAATAATTACCTCCCCCTGTTACAGCATTTTAGGTACTAAAAAATGGTTACAGTGCATATCCTCAGATTTTAAAAATATCTCATAACCATTTGATTTTTTTGATATTACGTGATCACGCCAAATTCAGAAGAGCCGATATTTCCTTATCCGTACTTATCAGTCAAATCCGTGTCATCCGTGTTCTATTTTTTAACGGCTGTGTGGTCACAAAAAAGGGCGGGTTAGTCATAACCCGCCCTTTTTTTATAGCTAAAAACGCTTGAGAGCGTTATTGCGGATTTAGAGGTTGCTGGGCTAGACCATTAACTTCTAACTGCACACGGCGGTTGTTGGCGCGTCCGGCTTCGGTATCATTGGTATCAATGGGTCGAGTCCAGCCATAACCACGGGAAGTGATATTGGCCGAATGTGAGCCATTAATCAGATAGTTTTTGACGGCTAATGCACGGCGTTCGGATAAGTCCATGTTGTGCTGGAATGAGCCGGTTTTACTGGTGTGGCCCTGCACTTCAATTAACAAATCGGGATACTCTTTGATGCGGTTAGCGGCATTATCAAGATTTTGAAAGTATTCCGGTTTAATCGTAGCTTTATCATTGTCAAATTTTATATCTACAATCCAGCAACCCAGTACGCTAACTTTGGCACCTGGTATCGTGCTGGGGCATTTATCAATACAATCGTTAACGCCATCGGAATCTGAATCTTGCGTTGTGCAATCTGCTACCGGGGTGCCGGCTTTTAAGAAAACGCTTTTAACAAAATCTGCGATATGACCGGAGCCGGAAATATTATCAGCCGTGGTACCAAATCCACAACCAGAAATATTGGCGAGTTGATTTAATACGGTTATGCCACTCGTTTCTTCTTCATTGCCCACCCAAACAGAATAAACACAGAGTCTATCACCATATTTTTGTTTCATGGCTTGAAGCTCCTTAATGCCGTCCGAATCCAGATGATGGCCGTCACTGAGTATTAAAACAGCAATATTACCCGTAGTTGTTGATAAATCGTTGCTGGTTCCATCAATCCCGCTGGCGATAGGAGAGCCGCCACTGGCACAGGGAAGCGCATCGATACCGCTCCCGAAAGTCGATTTTGAATAACTTGTTGGCGCTTGATTCAGCTGGGTAAATCCCCCTGACAAACAGTTGCCAAAGCCAAAACTGCGGATACTTGACATCAATTTTAAGTCGGGAATGGTATGATTAATTCGGCTGAGAATTTCTTTTTCAACCGAGAATTTTGTAGGATCAGGTTGGGCAGGATAACCCACGCCCAGGTAGTCATCGGTCATTGATGATGAGGAATCATTAATAACAAAGAAGTTGTCTGCTTTTTGTACATACTGACCAGAGGTCAGTAAACCATTCAAGTCCTGGGCTTGAAAGGCATCAAAAGTACTTGTTGGTCGTGAGGCGCAGCCTGATAATAGCAGGGCTGCGATGGTTGCGATGGTTATTAGTGTTTTTTGCATTGAAAAATCCCCTTATTGTTATTAATAATAATGATCAAGATAAGGCAAACATGACGTGACATTGTCGAATGAGTTGGGATTCTAGCATTGTCTTAATGCAATTGGAATACTGCTGTTTTTATTTAAGGTTGGTATATCAATAATGAGGGTGTTACGTTTTTGGATTAGAACAAATCGACTACCAACTTTAGATGGAGCAAGAAAAAAATCTTAACCGTCAATACGGTTAACTTAATGATAAAGCATTATAAAGAGACCGTTCGCTGAGCGGAGTCGAAGCGAGTTGTCCGCTTCGACT
>CAIQND010000627.1 GCA_903873045.1 uncultured Methylococcaceae bacterium
CAGACCATCCGGCGATGGTTGCACCTTATAAGAAAAGGACATGCCAATATCAGAACCATCACCCAACAATTCTTCAAAGCGGGGCAGGTCGTTTGGGGTAGAAATAATCAATATGTCCGTGATACCCGAAAGCATTAACGCCGACAGCGGATAATAAATCATCGGTTTGTCATAAATCGGCGTTAACTGTTTACTGACCCCTTTGGTAATTGGATAAAGCCTGGTTCCGCTACCGCCCGCTAAAATAATGCCTTTCATTTAATGCTCCATTAAAAATAAATTGATTGTTAAGTGTGTACATGGGCTGCGGTTAGTTCCTACACTCCAGCATCAACGTTAGAATATAGGAAAGCAAGCAGCGATAAAAAATTTACCTCAGATGTAAATCCTCAATAGCCTTTACATAGCGATCAATAACAATTTGCTCATCAAATTGTTTTAAAACTTTTTTACGACCGTTCATGCCCATTTGTAAGCGCTCGGCTTCCGGTAATAACAGCATTTTTTCCATTTTGGCCATAAGATCGTCGGCATTGCGTGGTTCGCATAAAAAACCGTTAATACCATCATCAACTACTTCGCGGCAACCCACGGCATCAGTAGTAATAATAGGCTTGCCGACACTGGCAGCTTCCAATAACGAACGCGGCAACCCTTCGCGATAAGAAGGCAAAACGACACAATCGGCTTGCCGTAAAAAATCAACGACCGAATCGCTTACGCCCAAATAATTAACAACACCTTCATCAACCCAAGCCTGCATTTCTTCAGAAGTAATTGCTGTTGAATTTTTGGCATCCAAAAAGCCCAATAATTGGCATTCAATATAGGGATATTTTGTTTTTAATTGGCGCATTGCGGTAACTAATTCAATAACACCTTTGTCCTTTAACATTCTGGCAACCAGCAAAAATACAAATTTAGTACGTGGAACAGTATTTTCTACTGGTGTAAAACGCTGTACATCAACACCAGAACCCGGCAATAAATCGGTTAAATCTGCTTTAACCAGACCGTTATCAACAAACAATGTTAAATCATCATTATTCTGAAAAAAAACCTTGGCTGATTTTTTTAAAGAAGCAATATAAAGCCACTTAACGATTTTGGTAACCAGATTTTCTTTAATAAAAGCCGTGCCCAAACCCGATACATTATTAATAATAGGGATGTTTAAAAATCCGGCAGCCAAGGCACCATAGATATTACATTTTGGCGTATAGGACAATATACAGCCCGGTTTTAATCTAAAGAAAAGCCGAACAAAGCGTAAAATTAATAAACTGTCTTTTACAGGATGCGTACCTTTGTTATCCATGGGCATTGGAATAAACTCAATACCTTGCGCCGTAATACGACTGGAATAATCATCAAGAGGCGCTACAGCAATAACCTCATAACCTTGATTTTGCAGATGTAACATCAGGTTTAATCTGAAATTAAATAAATACCATGATGTATTTGAGATAACAATAATTTTGGGTTTCATTATAAATATAAACGTTATTAAAAAATATTAGCCGTAAGGCTAAAGCAATTCGTGACTGTCAGGCAAAGCCTGACCTCCAACCTATCGTTCCCACGCTCCAGCGTGGGAATGCAGTCCCCGACGCTCCAGCGTCGACATCATCACCCGGTATCAATAAAACCGGAAGCCATTCCAATACCTTACAGATCATAAAATGTGGTTTATGGGCTTCGGTTTTGGATTAGTGATTACGACGCTGGAGCGTCGCCGCCTGCATTCCCACGCTCCAGCGTGGGAATGCAGTCCCAGACGCTTCAGCGTCGACATTACCACCAAGAATCAATATCAATCAACCCCGGTAAGCCACTATAAAAGCTGGCACTTGAATAACGCCAATGCTCGGGTAAACTTACATAACCCCGTTTAACCGGATTACTATGAATATAATCCAGCTTCTCGCGCATCATCGACTCACTAAATACCAGTTCTGGATGCACACCTTCTTGCCAGAACTGATATTCCCGGTCTGCTTTGTGTGCTCGCTTGGCATAACTCAACCGGTCTAATAACCGATCAGCATGATGAGCCAGTAAATAATCTATAATTTGCCGAGCAGTGTAAGACTTAAAACTACTCACGCATTTATTTAAATCCTGCGCCTGAGCAATAAAATGCAAATGGTTTTCTAAAACAACGTAACCATAAAGCCGCAAACCAGCGTTTTCCCTTTGATAACGCCAACAATCCAACAGGATTTGCACTGTTTCAGGGCGCGTAAAAACCGGTAGCCATTCCAATACCGTACACGTCATAAAGTGTGGTTTATCGGGATCAGTGATACTGTAACGACTTCTGCCCATAATTTTACTGTGGTTATGGATTAGTGTTTACGACGCTGGAGCGTCGCTGCCTGCATTCCCACGCTGGAGCGTGGGAACGATGAATGGAGGTCAGGCTTTGCCTGACAGTCAGGCAGAGCCTGACCTCCATGAGTTTTATCGTTCCCACGCTCCAGCGTCGACATGATCACTTGGTATCAATAAAACCATAAGCCATTCTAATACCGTACAAGTCATAAAATGTGGTTTATCGGCTTCGGTTATGGATTAGTGTTTACGACGCTGGAGCGTCGCTGCCTGCATTCCCACGCCGGAGCGTGGGAACGATGAATGGAGGTCAGGCTTTGCCTGACAGTCAGGCAGAGCCTGACCTCCACGAGTTTTATCGTTCCCAC
>CAIQND010000628.1 GCA_903873045.1 uncultured Methylococcaceae bacterium
GCTCGAACAAATTCCTTGGTCGCTAATTCTGTACGCAATTCATTGTATAACTCTGCTTTAAGTGCTTCTTTTTTATGCGTGATACGTTCGTCCGCCTGACTCTCAATCGCTTGAATAGAGCTTTCAATTGCTTTGGCGAACACTTCCGCTTTTTCCCGATCCTGATTAAACGCCGCCTCCAGTAAAACAAAAACGTCGCGTGGTATTGAATAAGCCATAAACTTGTCCTGCCTGATTTTTTCGATGGGTAGATTATAGCACCGTCAAGCTATTTTAGAGATCATTAACAGTCATCAATAAAACCACGCGTCACACTATTAAAACAAATGCTTAACCGCATCCCTTTCCTCTTTTAACTCGGTTTCGGTCAGCTTCATCTGCTGCTTGCTAAAGTCATTAATAGCCAAGTTTTTTACAATACTGGCTTTACCGTCAACGATAGTTACCGGAAAGGAATAAATCAGGCCTTTGGCAATGCCATAACTGCCATCAGAAACCACACCCATACTGACCCAATCACCTTCTTCTATACCCAATGCCCAATCTCTCATTTGATCAATAGCGGCATTAGCCGCAGAGGCGGCGCTGGACTGGCCTCTGGCTTTAATAACAATGGAACCACGTTGCTGTACCGTAGGAATAAATTCATTAACAAACCAGTTTTTATCAACCAATGACAAGGCATCTTGCCCTTTTACCTTGGCATGATGCAAATCAGGATATTGAGTTGCCGAATGATTACCCCAGACAATCACGTTTTTTATATCCGTGGTCAAAACACCACATTTTTCAGCTAACTGACTTACCGCCCGATTATGATCCAACCGGCTCATTGCCGAAAAATTATCCGGACTTAAATCCGGCGCATTTTTTAACGCAATCAAGGCATTGGTATTGGCAGGATTGCCAGTTACCAATACTTTGACATCTCTGCTGGCCACTGCATTTAACGCCTTGCCTTGTACCGAAAAAATCTCCGCATTAACTTCCAGTAAATCTTTGCGCTCCATGCCCGGCCCTCTTGGACGCGCTCCCACCAGAAAAGCATAATCAACATTTTTAAATGCCACCAGGGGATCGTCTGTTATTTCAATTCTATGCAACAAGGGATTGGCGCAATCGTTTAACTCCATCACGACACCCTGCAAGGCATTCATTGCCGGTGCGATTTCCAGTAAATGCAAGACAATGGGCTGATCCGGCCCTAGCAAAGAACCTGCCGCCAAACGAAACAGCAACGAATAACTAATTTGCCCTGCCGCGCCGGTAACTGCAATATGAACGGGTGTTTTCATTTGTTTTCCTTTTAGTTTTATCATGGATAGCGCCTATTTTATAAAGCCCCATTAATAATCGGTAATCATTATGGCTTAACAACCAAGCCGTCTCATTTCACCGTTTTATTTTTGCCGACGAAAGAATAGCTGACAATACGTACAATCGTATCACTCCTTCCACAGTAAAAACACCCATTAATCTTGCCGCTTAATCACGGCACAGTTTTTTTTATCGGGTATAATACGGCTCAAAATCATCACATTAACGCATAGATACAGGTAAGTTAATGAAAAAACTGCTATTCCAATTTGATACAGACACGCACCCCTCCGTTTTCGACACGGTTGTAGGCTATGACGGCGGTGCCGATCATGTTATCGGGCATGGCGGATTGATGCCGGAAAACGTCACGGCACTGGTAGAAGGTGCTATTTTTACCCGCGCCCCTAAAGACAAAAAAAATACCGCTATTTTTGTTGGCGGCAGCGATATGCTTGCGGGTCAAAAATTATTTGCTGCCGTACAAAGCTGTTTTTTTTCAGGGTTTCAAGTATCAGTCATGTTGGATAGCAACGGCAGTAACACAACCGCCGCCGCCGCTGTTGCCAAACTGGCATCCAGCGGCATGCTCGCCGGCAAAAAAGCGGTAGTATTGGCAGGTACCGGCCCGGTAGGGCAGCGTGCAGCCGCCATGCTGGCCAAAGAAGGTGCCATCGTATCCTTGACTGCCCGTAAAATGGAACGTGCCGTAGAAGCGTGCAACAACATGAAGCTACGATTTGGCGTTGACATAACCCCTGTCGAAGCATTTGATAATGAGGCCAGAGCCAATGCCATTGAAAATGCAGCGATTGTTTTGGCAACCGGTGCGGCCGGTGTTGAGCTACTGTCCACTGAACAATGGCAAAATAACAGCACGCTTGAAATGATAGCCGATGCCAATGCCACGCCCCCTTTAGGCATTGGTGGTACCGACATGATGGATAAAGGCACGCTGCGCCACGGTAAAATCATCTGGGGCGCGATTGGTTTTGGTTCGTTAAAACTGGCTTTACACCGCGCCTGTATTGCCCAATTATTTGAAGACAACAAACAGGTTCTGGATGCCGAAAACATCTTTGCCTTGGCCAAAGCAATGGCTTAGTTAATAACCGTCCATGAGCCATTCAAAAATCCCGACCGCGTTGTCTTCAAGAGAAGATGTCTTAAGTATTTTTAAGGCAGGCATCACAGCGGCTGACCCTTATCAAGCGGTTAAAAGCTGTTTGTTTACTGATGGTCAACAACTGGAATTTCTGCTGGATTTGAACGATAAAACCCAAAAACGCACCGGTAACTGGTCAAAAGTCCATCTTATCGCCTTTGGCAAAGCCGCTTGTGCCATGGCAAAAGCGGCTCAAGAAATCATCCCCACTCATTTGCTGGCAGTTGGCAGCCTTGCCGTTACTAATTACGAAAACGTAACAACGCTCGATGCTATTGAGGTTATCGGCACCGCGCATCCATTGCCTGATGAAGCAGGCCTTAATGCCGCCCTTAAGTGCGCTGCATTAATCAGTCTCGCGCAAGCCAACGAACTGGTTTTGGTTTTAGTCAGTGGCGGCGGTTCAGCACTTATCCCCTGCCCTGCCGATGGAATTTCGCTGGCAGAAAAGATTACTACTACTGATTTGCTTCTGGCCAGTGGCGCAACGATCAACCAGATTAATTGTGTACGCAAACATTTGTCCCTGTTAAAAGGCGGCGGCTTGGCACGACTGGCAATCCCGGCGGACTTGCATGCACTTATTTTATCGGATGTATTAGACGATGACTTAAGCACCATTGCCAGCGGCCCAACGGTTGCTGACCCCAGCACATACAACGATGCGATTGCCGTTTTTAAATCCAAAAATAATTGGGATAAAGTGCCTGCCAAGGTTCAAAAGCATTTGGAGCAAGGCAGCCTTTGCAAAGTGCCTGAAAC
>CAIQND010000629.1 GCA_903873045.1 uncultured Methylococcaceae bacterium
ACTTTAGCGATTGCTACCCAACAACGTTTTATTGCCAATGCCGCACATCAACTCCGTACGCCCTTGGCTGGCTTAAAATTGCAAGCCGAGCGTGCGCTGCGTGAGCAGGATTTATCAGCCATGCAACCGGCACTCCAACAAATCAAAAACAGTGCTGATCGCATGTCGCATTTAACGACACAATTATTGGTGCTCGCCAAGTCTGAACCCATCAATGGCGGCTACGAATTAGTACAGGTAGATCTTTGCCAAGTAGCCAGAAAAACGTGTATGGACTGGGCACCTAAAGCACTCCAGAGAAATATGGAATTAAGCTTTGAAAGTCCGGAAGAGCCTATTTATATTCAGGGTGATGCCATACTGCTACGGGAATTATTGGCTAATCTTTTAGATAATGCCATTTCTTATGGTTATGATAACGGTAATATTTTGATCAAACTTAACAAGTATCCCGCACCCTGTTTAACGGTAGAGGATGACGGCCCCGGTATACCTGACATTGAAATTAACAAGGTTTTTGAGCGCTTTTACCGTATCCCCGGAAGCACGGGTGATGGCTGCGGCTTGGGCTTGCCGATTGTTAAAGAGATTGCTGAGCTGCACAAGGCACGTTTTACACTGAGTAAATCCGGTAGCAAAGGCGGAACCCGAATTGATTTAATCTTTGCAACGACTTAGTCTGTTTTTTAACGTGTAATGTCGGGTACGAAAAGAGGTGCCTGACCTACCTGTCTTTTCCCGGTGAAGCGGGAATTTTTTTGTAGGGGCAGGCTTTACGCCTGCCCTTTGATGTCAAGATGTTGGTAGGGCAACCGCAAGGGATTGCCCCTACAGAACACGGACTCTGTGACTTTAAGTTGCCCCCGCTTTAAATATCATACGTAAATTTGTATCAGGAAATAGAGTCTCCATTGCCTTATGTTCAAGGCAAAATTTTTCAATGACCTTATCAGATATTACATTTAATAAATGATGCAAACGAATAGTCAATATTTTCTTTTCCAGATCAGGCAGCAAGTCTGCTTCAGTTTTTAGTTATTTTTTATTCCTTAATAGCATTATTGCTTGTATTGCCCTACTATGGTGGATTTTTATCGACAACTGATTGGCATTAACTCAAGTGACAGAATTGGAATCATTTTTTAGCGGTGATGGCTCGTTATCAACCGTTATATCCGGTTATCAGCCACGTTCAGCCCAGCTTGAAATGGCAACGGCCATTGCGGATGCGATTGAGCAAAAACGGCATTTGATAGCCGAAGCGGGAACCGGAACCGGCAAAACCTTTGCTTATCTGGTACCCGCTATTTTATCCGGCAAAAGAGCCATTATTTCAACCGGCACCAAAAATCTTCAGGATCAGCTGTTTAATAAAGATTTGCCGATTATTCGCAAAGCCTTAAAAACGCCTTTTATTGCCGCGCTATTAAAAGGTAGAAGTAATTATTTATGCACCTATCGATTGAAAAATGCGCTGACTTCAACCTTGGGCTTTAGCAAGGAAGAAGCCGGTGCCTTGGCTAAAATAAACAAGTGGTCCAAACGCACCAAAGCGGGTGATATTTCGGAAATGTCCGAAGTCACTGAAGGTGATCCGGTCTGGTATCAAGCCACGTCTACGCTTGATAATTGTTTGGGGCAAGAGTGTCCGGATTATGCAGAATGTTTTTTGGTTAAGGCACGCAAGAAAGCTCAGGAAGCCGATGTATTGGTGGTTAATCATCATTTGTTGTGTGCAGATTGGTCGCTACGGGACGGTGGTTTTGGTGAGTTATTACCCAACGCCGAAGTGGTTGTTATCGATGAAGCCCATCAATTGGCCGATACCGCCTCCAATTTTTTAGGCATTACCGTCGGTGCCAAACAACTTAATGATTTGGCGCAAGATGCGCTGGTGGAATATCACAAAGATGCCCGAGATATTCCTGCTTTACGCACGGCCTGCGAAGATTTGGAACATGAAATTAAAGATTTGCGACTGGCGTTTGGCATGGAGCTTAAGCGGGGTGAATGGCAGGACATTGAAAATAACCCTAAAATAGCGGGCGGCTTAATCGCTGTTATAGAGCAATTGCAACGCCTAACCGATCAATTAAAGCTGGCATCCGTCAAAACCAAAGCACTGGAATCCTGCTTTAAACGCGCTGAAGATCTGGTTCAGAAATTGGAACTTATTTTAAATGATCGTAGCGGTAAATGGATACGCTGGTATGAGACGCACAGGAAAACCTTTACTTTAAGTCTTACCCCGCTGGATATTGCCGCAGAGTTTCATGGCTTTATGCTACAACATAAAGCAGCGTGGATTTTTACTTCCGCGACCTTAAGTATTGCCAACAAATTTGATTATTTTGCCAATAATCTGGGACTTGAATCAGCGGCCAGTGAAAGCTGGGGCAGTCCTTTTGATTATCCCAACCAATCCTTGTTTTATCATCCTAAAGGTTTGCCGCAACCTAATGACCCCAGCTTTATTCCCACCATTGTCGATTTTGCTTTACCGGTGTTACAGGCCAGCAAGGGCAGGGCGTTCTTTTTATTTACCAGTCATCGGGCGCTTAATCAAGCGGCAGAACTGCTGGAGAAAAAACTAAAATATCCCCTGCTGATTCAGGGCAGTCGCCCAAAAGCGCTGTTGTTGGAACAGTTTCAAGCCGCCGGTAATGCGGTGTTGTTGGGTACCTCAAGCTTTTGGGAAGGGGTCGATGTCAGGGGCGAAGCGTTATCGTGCGTGATTATTGACAAACTTCCGTTTGCATCGCCGGGTGATCCGGTGTTAAAAGCGCGTTTGGAAGCCATGACACAACAAGGCAAAAATCCGTTTTTTGAGTATCAACTGCCCACTGCCGTTATTGCCTTAAGGCAGGGCATCGGTCGGTTGATTCGTGATGTTACTGATCGGGGCGTTTTAATGGTATGTGATCCGCGTTTATTAAAACGCGCTTATGGACAACTATTTTTGGACAGTGTGCCCCCCATGAAGAGAACCCGCGATATAGCCGATGTTCAGGCATTTTTTAAAGAAGAGGATCAGTCATGAAGTTATTGGCAGTAGAAACATCAACCGAAGCGTGTTCAGCCGCTTTGATTATTGATGGTGTCGTTAGCGAGTGTTTTGAACTGGCACCCAAAGAACATACGAAGTTGATATTGCCGATGATAGCTTCATTAATGGCCGATGCCGGTTTAAAACCGCAGCAGTTGGATGCACTGGCATTTAGTTGTGGGCCGGGGTCATTTACCGGCGTGCGCATTGCCACTGGCGTGATTCAAGGCATTGCTTTAGGCGCTAATTTACCGGTAGTGCCCGTATCTACTTTGGCGGCCATAGCTCAGGATTTTTTTGATAATAATCATGAGACGGTTCAGGGCGAAAGCCTAAAGGCAGACGTTTCTGCTTTAAATGTGGCCTTTACCGCAATGGATGCCAGAATGGGCGAGATTTTTTGGGGCGTTTATCAACGCAACGAACAAGGCTTTGCCCAGTTGGTCGGTAAAGAAGCCGTTACCTTGGCTGCTGAAGTCGAGTTTCCTGATTTGATCGGTACGGGTATCGGTTCAGGGTGGGGTGTCTATGGCGAGGAATTAAGTTTGCGTTTGTCAGGTTTAGTCAGTACCTGTCAAATTGACAATCTGCCCAGAGCCGGAGCCATTGCCCGTTTGGGTGCTCAAGGTTTTAAGCAGGGTCTTGCAGTTGATGTTGAATTGGCTATGCCCGTTTATTTGCGTGATAAGGTTGCAAAAAAAGAATCCGAACGATGAATCGTTATTGGGTCGGTTAAGCGAATAGTGCGTAATGCAATAATCCGGAAATTATTTATCATTTGTTGTTCCGTTTTTTTTAGCTGGATTGGAGCCAGTCCCGGATAAATCAAGATGTTTTCGTTAGTCGCGACGTGGGCGTCGCTCCCACGGTGGGAGC
>CAIQND010000630.1 GCA_903873045.1 uncultured Methylococcaceae bacterium
GCGACCGGTGCGCAACATCTCGGAATTAATATCAGCCAGAACAACCTGTCCTTCCTTGCCGACACGTTGTTCAAACAGTACCGTTAAATCGCCGGTTCCGCCTGCCAGATCAAGCACTTGTTCGCCTTTGCGGACATTGCTTAGTTGTACGGCGATGCGTTTCCAGATGCGGTGAATGCCCATTGACATCAAGTCATTCATAATGTCGTATTGACCCGCAACCGAATCAAATACGCCGCGTACCAGATTGACCTTGTCTTCAGTGGCGACTTGTTTAAAACCGAAATGGGTGGTGTTGTCGTTTGTCATTAGTTATACCGTGTGTTTAGTGATGCTTTACGCTTATGTCCTGCAGCTTCCAGCTTGTTAAGATAATGGGTCCATAATGTCTGATATTCAGAACCTAACTTATAGAGTAAATCCCAGGTATAAATGCCACTATTATGACCGTCGCTAAATACCGGAGTAATGGCATAATTGCCAATGGGTTTAATCTCTTTAATAGTGACATCTTCTTTATCAACCTGAAGAATCTCTTGTCCAGGCGCATGCCCGATAGCTTCTGCCGACGGTGTGTACACCCGCAGATATTCATACGGTAGTTGATAGACACTGCCATCATCAAAGCTGACTTCAAGAATACTGGAAACCTGATGCAGTTTGATTTCAGTAGGCCAGGTATTGCTGGATTTTACAGTTAAGCGCATATATTTTATGAATTTTTTTGGTTATTTGACTACAAAAATCACATCAGCCAGAGCAGTAAAAATTTGTGATTTTCCTTCATAAGCAAAAGTAACTTTTAAATCTTCTATCTTTTTGTTTTTGAAGTCATCAAGATATTGTGTAATCGTTGGATTTAACAGGTCAAGATTTCTTTTTAATTTCCATGAACCAGTAAAGTCTTCTGAATCAACAAGAACAAGAAATAATCTGTTTTCAGAACCAAAACGCATTTCACCTTGCTTTTCGTAAAGCCACTTTGCAAGCATTTTTGGATGACTTTGAGCTTCTTTAAGGATTTGCAGCTTCTCTTTTTTTAAAACACTTAAAACCGAGTTACAGAAATCGTCATTTCTATCTTTCATCTTCTCAACGATTTCATGATAAGTATCCGATTTTTTTTTAGCTTTCTCGTCAAAGTTAATATTGGCTTCTGCCGCTTTTTTCTTCAGAAAAGTTAATTCAACTGGTAAACCTTTTTCTTTGCGTTTTAATTTAATGTATTCAACGGGCAGATAAGTTACTTTTAAATCAAAGGGAATATCATTGATAAAAAAATCAACACTTTTAATTTGTCCAACTGCAGGTAAAACACATGGGTGTGACGTAAAAATATTCTCAATTAAAATACTGCTCCAATGGTTATACCAGCTAGATAATACATAATTTTTAACTGCAATATTTATATACTTTTCAAAACGTGAATCTAAAACATCGTAAGAAAATGATGGTGCATGATCGGGAAGCCGTTTAATAAGGGGAATCTTCACATATTGGCTTATTAAATATTTATCTAATGAATTACGATAATCGCCCCCCCAGTTAAAACTTTCCAGTTTGTCAAGCTCAGAAACTAACTGCTTAATATCAAGATTATTTTCATCAACTTGATACTTGTGGTGTAATTTTATGTAATTATCCAAAAGTTTATTAGAGTGTTCAATATCCTTACAAAGAAAAATGAATAATTCCTCGAATTTCTTTTCTAGGTTTAACTTTTGATTGATATTAATATTATTTTTATCAATGAACGATTTAATGATGTCTACGCGACCAATAGATTTTATTTTTAGCCATAAAAGCCCAATATCATCGTCATTAAACTCTTCAAGTTGTTGGCTTTCATAACACTTTTTCCAATAATTAAAATCCTTCATTACGCGACTTGTTGTTCATTTAAGCAGACAAAATATTTTTTCTTCGGTTGGCAAACAAATAAAATTTCCTGGCTTCCCGCTACACTGCCTTTGCCTCCCCTACCGTTTTGATAAGTTTTTGTCTCAACTTTAACTTGCCGGTGCTTGGAAAGAATTTTTTCAAATTCTTCAATACAAGGGTAGCTGCGATTGTTATAACTAATTAACCAATGCGGGATGTCTTCAGCAACCTCAAAGAGTTTTTCGAAAGAAGCAATCACTTCTCGCTTTTTATCAAAGCCACTGAATCTTTGTGGTTCGTAGCGCTTAATACCGTTAATAAATTGTTTGTCTTGCCAATATTCGGTAAAAGTTTCAAGTAAATGGTAGAAGCTTTGGTAGTCGGCGTGACTGTCACAATAAGGCGGGTCAAAATAAGCCAAGTCAATTTTTTCAAGTGTTGGCAACAATTCTAAAATATTTTTATGATGGCTATGATTTTGTTGTTTGTTGTCAAAAACAGCATTGTTGTATTGGGGTAGCAGTTCATCAAAAATTTCTTTTATAGGTCTTACCAAGCTCCGGTTTCGCTTTATTCTTTCAGGGTCACTTGCATACTGTAATGCTTGTGTGTGGCCAAAGTGCCCCATCGTTATTTTCCTGGTCATGCTTCGATTAATAACGGTATAAACAAGAGCTTGTTTATATCTATTTTCTAACAAGGGAATATTAGCCCTTAAATTATCCAAGAATTCGGCTTCGGCCTGTTGAAAAAAAATATTGGTAAATGTGTTTTCAATTAACTGAAACTGTTCTTTATTTTTGGAGGGTGCAAAAAGAAAGTTGATGTCGTCTTCTGTCAGTTTGGTTTCGTTATTTTCAATAAGAGCTAAGCCGATTTGATTGTTGAAGTTTAAAAAATCGTTGGTGATGGTTTTAAATCCCAATTGCTTGAAAAGAAATGCCATTGATTGTGAACCTGAAAAAGCATCAATTGCAGTCTTTACGTTACCCGGAATAAATCGGTTTATCCAAGCCAAGTGAGTATGCTTTGCTCCCAGATATTGGGGGGCAGGGAATTGATAGTTAAAATAAGTAGGTTGATCAAAAAGCATTTTGTATTGTTACTCTTGCAAACTTAGCCATTGATAAAAGTAAATCGGGCTGTGCTAATATTCACCCGATTTTTACAACTATTAAATTACAAAATATAACGACTTAAATCTTCGTCTTCAGCAAACTCGGTCAAGTGTTGGTCAACATAAGTGGCATCAATAACGATCGCTTTGTCAATAAGGTCAGGTGCATTATAGGAAATTTCTTCCAGTAACCGTTCCAGCATGGTATGCAGTCGCCTCGCACCAATGTTTTCGGTTCTTTCATTCACTTGCCAGCCCAGTTCGGCAATGCGCTGAATACCATCGGTAGCAAAGGTTAATGACACGCCTTCTGTGGCCAGCAAGGCTTCATATTGTTCAGTTAAGGAGGCATTGGGTTCTGTCAAAATGCGAACGAAATCATCCGCAGACAAGGCACTTAACTCAACGCGAATAGGAAATCGGCCTTGTAGTTCGGGAATTAGGTCGGAAGGTTTGGCAACATGAAATGCGCCTGAAGCGATAAATAAAATGTGATCTGTTTTGATGGTACCGTATTTAGTGCTGACCGTGCTGCCTTCAACTAACGGCAACAAATCCCGCTGCACACCTTCACGCGATACTTCACCGCCACCGCCGCCCAATTCAGAACGCTTGCATATTTTGTCTATTTCATCCAGAAACACAATGCCGTTTTGTTCTACGGATTCTAATGCACGCAGCCTGATATCATCTTCATTAACCAGTTTGGCGGCTTCATCTTCCTTTATGGATGCCAAAGCTTTTTTAATGGACATTTTGCGTGATCTGGTTTTATCCGACCCCATGCTTTGGAACATGCCTTGCAATTGACTGGTCATTTCTTCCATGCCGGGAGGTGCCATAATTTCTACGCCCATCGGCGCAACATGCACATCAATTTCAATTTCCTTATCATCCAGATCGCCTTCGCGTAATTTCTTGCGCATTTTTTGACGGGTAGATTCTTCCGAGTCAGACAACATGCCGGCATCCGCTCTGGGTAATAAAATATCCAACACTTTATCTTCGGCCGCATCGTAGGCTTTGGATTCAACCTTGTCCATTTCTGCTGTCCGCGTCATTTTGACGGCAGTATCGACCAAATCCCGAATGATGGATTCAACATCCCGACCGACATAACCTACTTCAGTAAATTTGGTGGCTTCTATTTTAATAAAGGGGGCATTTGCCAAGCGTGCCA
>CAIQND010000631.1 GCA_903873045.1 uncultured Methylococcaceae bacterium
CGGAGGAAATCATTACCCGCGCCCAAGCGCTCACCGCCGAACTCGAAACACCCATTGCCCCCGGCTTTGATGCATTGGTATTTAAGGCCTCACGCGGTATCGAAGATATTTACGAACTGACTTATATTCGCAAGGATGGCAGTCGCTTTCCGGCAGTTGTTTCCGTCACGGCGTTACGCGATGCGCAAAATGTGATTATTGGTTATTTGCTGATTGGTACCGACAATACCGCACGCAAGCAAATTGAAGCAGAGCAAAAACAGCTTGAGCAACGTTTGCGTGACCATCAGTTTTACACCCGATCTCTGTTCGAGGCCAACATCGATGCGCTGATGACCACCGATCCGAGTGGTATCGTTACCGATGTTAACCGGCAAATGGAGACGCTGACCGACTGTACGCGTGACGAATTGATCGGTGCCCCCTTCAAGAATCACTTCACCGATCCGGAACAGGCAGAGGCAAGTATCAATCAGGTTTTGAGCAAAAAGAAAGTCACCGACTACGAGCTCATCGCTTTTGCCAGGGACGGTAAGAAAACTGTAGTATCATTAAACGCCACCACCTTCTTCGACCGGGACCGGAAGCTGCGGGGCGTGTTTGTAGCTGCACGCGACATCACCGAGCGCAAGCGAATGCAGGATGATCTTGCCCGGCGTGAGGCGGAAATGAGGACGACGCTTTATAGCATTGGTGATGCCGTCATATCGCTGGATATTAACGGTTGCGTATTGCTGATGAATCCTGTTGCCGAGCAATTGACCGGATGGAGCGAACCGGAAGCGCACGGCAAAACGCTTGAAGAGGTGTTTTGCCTTATTAATGAAAAGACCCGCGCCAAGATTGACAATCCGGTGACATTGGTATTGAATAGCGGCTGTAACGCAGCAATGATGGCGCATACCGTACTGATTGCCCGCGATGGCACTGAACGCCCGATTGGCGATAGCGCTGCGCCGATCTTCGACCAGGCTCACCAGCTAACCGGCGTTGTGTTGGTCTTCCGTGACTTGACCAAAGAAAGGGCTGCGGAGGAAGTAATACTCTATCAATTAGCCATCATTGAAACATACCAGGGGTTGGTGGCGCTTGCTGACTTGGACGGCAAGCTCATCTATATCAATGCGGGCGGGACAAAGCTGCTCGGAGCCACTCAAGCCGAAGAGATATTGACCAAAAACATGACTGATTTGCTTGAGCCGACAGACTTCAATCGCGTCATAGATGAAGCGGATGAAGCGCTCCCGGTTGCCATTAAGGGAAGGGTATGGAATGGCGAACATACCCTAAAACGCATGGACGGCACCCGTATTCCGGTTTCCCAGACAGTATTCCCGATCCGCGATGCCCAGGGCAACCTCAGACATATCGGGATGATAATAACGGACATTTCACAACAGAAAGCCCTGCAGGAAAAATTACTGATTTCTGAAAAACTGGCGGTGATGGGTCGGCTCGTGGCGGATGTGTCCCATGAGATCAACAACCCCCTCGCGATCATCATCGGCAGGATTCAACTCATGCTTAGCCAGAGTGACGGGCAGCAACCACCGTTACAATGCCAGCTTGAAACACTATTACAGAACGCCCAGCGCTGCAAAACCATTTTAAGCAATCTGCTCACCTATAGCAGAACTATCAGCAAGCAAGAAGCCGCCGTCAATCTGCCTGATTTAATCAGGGAGGCGCTTGATGCAGTGAGCTATCAATATGACATGAGCACCCTTGAAGTGGCCGTGGCTTGCAATTTGCCGGCCCACACTAAAATCATCGCCAACAAGGATGCCCTGCTCTCCGTCTTTATCAATCTTATCCGCAATGCACGGCAGGCAATGACCCAAACAGGCAAGCTGACCATCACGGTCGCCTTTGAAAATGAAAGCCAAATCCGCATCGAAATTCATGACACCGGCATCGGTATCAGCAAATCGTGCTTAGAAAAAATATTTCAGCC
>CAIQND010000632.1 GCA_903873045.1 uncultured Methylococcaceae bacterium
AAGAAGCTATTGACGTGCCTTTACCGGATGCCGCAGAACAAACACAGGCTCAAGTTGTTAAAAAAGAGGGCGTTGTCGAAACGGAGGAAGACAACCAAATTCGACAATTGATAGAAAAAATCCAAAGTACCTTTACTACCCGCATTGTCCGTATTCTGGGTTCTGGCGGCGGCTTGCTGGTGGTTGTTAACCAGTCCGACGATGCTGACGAGGAGTCCGCACAGACCTTATCCGAGCCAGATGTCCCGGTTGTTGTTATTGATTCCCGAACCCTCGCCGGCTTACAGCGCTTGGGTGCGGCCTCACCGGTTACCGGTTCCAGATTACTGTTTGAGCCTGAGGTTAAAAGCCCCAAAACGTTAAATCCTCTGGTTGTTATGGCCGAGGCAAAACTGCGCTCTGCGGAAATTTTAATGGAACAGCAAGCCAGTGCAGGCGTCATGGATTTATTGGCCGCCTCCCTGTTGGCCAACGCGGCGGCCATTACCGGGCTTATCCACGTTCCCGCTGCGGATACCGCAGTCTTGTGGTTATACAGTGACGTTTTGCCACAACAACTATTAACCCAGGATCAAGTGACGGCGATTGTGCGTGCTTTATCTTTATGCCAGAATCAGGCGCTGCCGGTTAACCTGATTGAACAATCTATGGCTGATGCGCGGTTGCTGTGTTCAGTCGCTGATAAGTTGTAGTGGTAAGTCCCCCTCTTTGAAAAAGAGGGGTTAGGGGAGATTTTATTGGATAAATCCCCTCTGCATTCCCAACCTGGAGCTTGAGAATGAGTACAACAGTTAAGGCGACCCCTAATAATTTTTGTGCAGAGCTTGCAGGATTTATCCGTGTAAGAAAGAAACATCAATAGCGCGTGGGTGGGTAAAGTACCGAATAGAGCTGTTTTTAAAGCTGGGTGATTTATGAATTGTGCTTAGAGCAGTTTAACCAGAGCAGCAATCACAGCAACCTGCGCCAGCATTAAGGCACCCACCCATTTGACCAGATCTACTTTGAGCTCAAGTAAATCTGTTTTGGTGACGTTCTTTAAGCTTTCTATTTCACGGTGTAAATCGTCCTTGGTGGCTAATTCACTTTGTGATTTTTTTAGCACCGCTACTACTGTTTCTGATTGTTTACGCGTAAATCCACTTGTTTCAAGTTCGTTGACTAATTCTTGTGTGTCGAAAGTAATGGTGGTCATGTGCTTAAGTCCCCGCTAAATTATTTTATAAATATCAATGTAGTCTTAAGGGCTACTGCTTGTCAACAAGAGAGATAATAACACAATGGGGTCAGCATGTATTCAAGCCGTATCACCGGCTGAAGGACGGTAAATTACCCAAGCTGAAGCCGCCAAGATTGAGGGCAGAATCCGCAAGACCCAGCGCTACTTGTGGCAAGCCGACCAATAGACCCTGTCCGGGCTGAGGTAAAATCGATACGCATTTGGTTTGCATCAAGCCCCATTTCTACGGTAAGCCAGAACTCGGGAACCCCATGTTCAACATTATCTGGTATAGCAATAACGCCCAGATCTTTACCGATAGCCTCATTATAATTAAGGCGGGCCTTAATACGGGCAATCTGGCTGGAAAGACGTTTTTGGATGCCGGGCGCAGGCGCAGGGGGAGGATTGGGAAAGACAATCGGTTTGGGATACGCCGTTGTGCCGCTGCCATTACCTCCTATCATCAGCTGTTTATACGCAGTCGCTTCCTTGGCATCCCGCTGGGTAGCAGGATGCCACTCTTGCAACAGCCAGAGGTAATAGAGGATGTCGGCCTGAGTCTGGGTGATCTCCTCGGCATTGATGCCGCACAGGGGCTTGTTAACAGGAAGCTTTAAAGAATAATGAGTAAGCCAGACAAGTTGCCCGACCTCAGTCGTAGGGAAAAAACTATTGACGCTCATAATAACAGGCAGACTCCAGCCGGATAATTAAATGAAGTTTTCAGTGATTAGGAAGCGGTTGGCAGAGCGGGCAGCGCTGCCGGGAGTGCCAAGCCTTGCTCTCTAGCGGCTAAATTAATCCTTTTAAACGCTAGCTGTCAAGCAAATTATTATAGTGTGTGCCCTAACGGTTATTACCCGTTTGTTATGGCTGTCAGGGAACGCCTAAAAACAATTAGGGCGACCACAAATAGTGTTAACACACTCACCATACAAGTTTACGAGCTCCAGAAAACTTGTTGGCCGCTTACTACCTAAATCCTGCAAGCTAACACCTTATATTATTTAATAATCGTTATAAATCAATGGTATAATACAGTTATCAGGTAATCTTACAGGTCATTATTTTAATGAAAGCAACGTCATCAA
>CAIQND010000633.1 GCA_903873045.1 uncultured Methylococcaceae bacterium
CCTTTATACTCAACAACCAACAAACGACCATCCTGTAGTTCAACAACAAAATCCGGGTAAAAATAACCGCTGGCTAAAGGCAATCTAAACGAGGCTTGCTCTCTGTTGACCAGATTCCTGATCCAAAACTTAACCTGTGTATTGGAATCGATAGCTTGGGCACAAGCAAATTCTTCCCCGTCACTTTTTAAGTCTTCAATAAGCGGATAGTAATGTTTGGCAAACTTAAAACTGCCCTGATAATAAGGCGGTCGAGCGGGATAATTATCCGCCTTAAACTGATAGGCAAAATCAAAACTGGTTTCCAGCGGAATCGAACCTTCAAACAACGAAAACTGAAAACCTTTTTTAGCGGCCTGTTCCCGATATTTATTGATTTGCTCATTAATCGTTCTGGCGAGTACAAATTTACTCCGCAACAAGCCCGTTAACGGAATATGTCTAACTTGGGTAAGATGACCGATTAACTGACTCAAAAAAAGCACACAGCTAGCCTGAACAACATCCGGCTGTTTTACTTGACTGTCCAGCCAGCGCACCAAATGCGTTTCGGTAATGCCGCTGTCCACCCAATCCAGATTATAAACTTCGCTTTCTCCAGCGACTTTATAAAATACTTTTTTACCCTCAATATCAACTTCAAAGTTTTTTGCCGTTTCACTCAAACTAAACTGCGGTAATTCAGCCAGATAATCTTGCAACGACCAGTTACCGGACATATATAAAAAACTATCCGGCTCTAACAACTCCAGCAGATCATTTTGTAAATAGCCTAGTTGCGGCAACGCGGCAAATAGCTCACCCCGCATGGCAGGCGCTTTGTTTACCTGAACCTGACAATTATGAAATTCAACCTGCGCTTCAATGTGCTTTTTTGCGACCCCTGAAACCGTTTTTAACAATTGCTGGGTGACCTGTTCTGGAACCGTACCGATAATCTCCACTTGATAAGTATTGGCCTCGGTCTCGGTGATTTTATACGCCGGATTAGGTGGTAAGTCGGGATAGCTGGGCAACTCGATAACCAAAGGGATGTCTTGTGGCTTAACGTCAGGCCCGCCAAAAAGATCACCCTGAGTCGATCCCGGTCTGACCAAAGCGGCGACTTCCATCGCCTCAAAACCCATATCAATCAGTTTGTCTTTTAATAACTGCGCGGCTTGTGAAAAGGTCGGCGATGCCAAATGCGCATAAGCACGATTAAGTGCTTCAATCTGACGGTTTTGAGCAAAGGGCATACGCAAAACACGACCTAATAATTGTTCTGCATCCTTACTGGAGCGCACATCTTTAACCGAACAAAAGACGTAGGCAAAGGAACAATCCCAACCTTCTTTCAAGGCTTCCATGGTAATAATATATTTAATCAGACAACCCGGCGAAAACAGATCAACGCCTTCCAATCCCCGTTGATGACCGGTAGCTATTGCAATTTCTTGTTCAGCAATCGCCAGCTCAGTGATTAAATGGGCTTTTAACACCTCAACCGTGACTACGCCATTTTTGGCTTCCGCCTGAAACAACACAATCGGGCGAATGTAATCGGTTTCTTTTCGCACTTCTTCATTTAATTTTTTGCCCGTCAGCACCGCATCACGCACAGCCGCTTGCCAGTCCTTATGCTCGGTAAGCATAATCGGCAACTTAATCATTTGTTCGGCTTTTAGCTCTGCCGCCGTACAGCGATACAGAATATTGGACGCTGAAGTTGCGCCGGTATCGGGTGTCGCGCTAAATTCGACAATACAACTGGGATGAACACGTTTTAAGGTGTCAAAGGTCAAGCTGGTACGGGCATTATGCGCTTCATCCATAATCACCAAGGGCCGGTGCAACATCAGTAAATTGGCAAAAGAATATTTAATTTTACCCAGCGACTCTTTACCCAAGCCATTTTCCTGCAAGTCTTTTTCCGACACGCGTTCAAAGCGGGGATCATCTTGCCGGATACCGGAAAAATGCGGCTCAAAGTTTTCATGATACGCGTAAACCTTACGGCCACTGGTATCTTCCACTCTCAACGAGGCCAGCGTACCCACCACGATAATCGCTTTGCGGCCTATGTCTTGCGGGCAGAGTTGCGTGACTTCGCCTATATCCATTACGCGCAGTCTATCTAAACCAAACTCTTGCTCCAACGCCTGCCGATACGGATGCGCAACCGTTTTAAGTGCTTTAAGGGTTTGCTCTCTAATGGTATTGGTTGGCACTAGCCATAGCACCACCGGATAATCTTGTTCCAGATACGCCTGTTTAGCCACTTTAACGGAATGTGACGCTAAGACTGTTTTACCGCCGCCGGTTGGCAATCGTAAACAAACATAAGGAATTTCTTCAAAGGCATAATGCCGGTAAGGAACCGGTTTTTGCTTTTGCTCGGTTAAGGCTTGTTCAAAAGCCGATTCAACCGATTGGCTTCTGGCCGCTACCAGAAAATTTTCCAGAACCGCTAACGCCTGTTTTTGATAGTTTTTTAATTCAAACATGACTTAGCCTTTCATTCACTGCCATTTTAAAATCCGTAGGGGCAATCCCTTGCGGTTGCCCTTTTTGCCGTTGCGCTTTTTTCGGTTGCGCTTTTTTCGGTTGCGCTATAAAAATACCCGAAATTAATGGAAAACTGTAATAGATTATTGGGCAACCGCAAGGGATTGCCCCTACCATCATGCGACCCTCACATCGTAAGGAATTTGTTTGAAGGTGATTTGTTCTGCATCCAGTCGGGCTGGTCCTAAACGCGAGGTTTCACCGTAGATGATTTTCTTGCCGTCATGTAGGGGTAAAAAGTCCAACACCGCACGTGTCAATACATTGCCGCTTTGCGGTCTTCGGTCTCGTAAGATGCCGTTGTATAACAGGTAATAAGCCGTACCGTTATGAATCCCCAATAACGGAGAATCCGCAGGCGTTAATAACGGTGTGCGGGTTTCCATGTACCAGATATGCGCGGCAAGACTGGCAAAACCAATAGCGGGGTTAATCGTGCCGTATTCGTCAAACAGTTCACTTCCCAGACGATAAAAACGAAAACCGCCGCCGCCCGTCCAGTTGACTGTTTTGGAAATACCGCCTTGTTCGCCTTCGACGACTTTTTGCAAACGCGGCTGGCAATGAGTTTGGGCATGGTCACCCATTTCTATGCCGATGTAACGGCGGTTCATTTTGTGAGCTACTGCGGCGGTTGTGCCGGAGCCGAGGAAGCTATCCAGAATAAGATCGTTAGGATTGGTAGCAATTTCAAATACACGCTTAATTAAACGCTCAGGCTTTGGTGTATCAAAAATATCCATTTTATTTAGTGCTATTACCTCTTTTTTCGCTTCTTGAGTATTACCTACAACATCATGTGGCCAGATTGTTTGTGGAATAATCCCATCCTTAACCTCACTCAAAAACCTTTTTATACGTGGCACACCAGATCCATCCTTGCCAAACCATAAGCGATTTTCCGCGATCAGGCGAGGAACATCTTCCTTATTAAAGCGCCATGAACTACCTGGTGGGGGAGATACTTTTCTACCCGCCGGAGTAGTTATTTCATAGAAAGCATATTCCCTAAATTCACGTCGAAGAGGATTGTCCGAAGTCCAAGGCCCTCGTGGGTCATTATCTGGATTTTTGTATCTCGCGTTCATTACATCTGTTCGAGGAAGAAGGTTGAATGCAGTTTGATCCTTGTTTTTGCCAAAAACGATTATCTGATCGTGGTTTGTATCCATTAGCTTGGTATCATTTTGGGGAGCAAATTTCTTCTGCCATATAACATTCGCCACAAAATTCTTTCTCCCAAAAATCTCATCCATCATCACTTTCAGATAATGGGCTTCATTATCATCAATCGACACCCAAATACTGCCATCTTCAGTCAGTAACTCGCGCAATAATTCCAAGCGCGGATACATCATGCTCAACCAGACAGAGTGTTCCAGATTGTCGTCATAATGCTCAAACGCGGAACGGGTATTGTACGGTGGATCGATATAAATACATTTCACCTTACCCGCATACATCGGCAACAAGGCTTTAAGCGCCTGTAAGTTATCACCCTGAATCAGCATGTTCTCTGTATTCAGGTCACCCACACAAAGTTCTGGAACGGTTTCCAGCAAACGATAAGGCACTTTCTGCGCGACGCGTTTAGCATCCTGTTGGTTAAGCCAATCTAAGGTAGGCATAGTCAATAATAAGTAATAATAAGGATCAGAAGATCTTTAAAAAAAAGAGGCATTAAAATTACAACTCGATAAGGCGTAATTTGTAGGGTACTCAAGCGTGACGAAGTTTGCAACCGCGATATTGTAAGTGGGACTCTTTGTTTCCGACGAAAACAAATCGGATCAGGTCGATACGCCCCTGTTTCGGGAGAGTTAACCTCGTAGCCTAAGGGTTACAATAACGAAATGGGCAAGCTCTCTTTTGATAACGTCCAATTAATGTTTGCCAAAATTGATTAGGTATTAACAGGCATCCCTTTCAATAGCCATGCGATAAAATTTTCACGATTACGTGAGCAGATAATAACTTTACCTTTACCCGAAAACTTAAGCACCATGCCTTCGCCGCTGGTTACGCTATTGACCAACTGGCCTAAAAAACCACTGGATTGTTGCGTAGCAACCGAAATCTCATGATGTAACGCACTATCCCAAGCGACCACATGGGCATTATCAATAATAATGTCTTTGCCGGGTTCCACATCCAACACAAAACTCGAACCAAAACCTGACACCGCCAACTTACCAACACCCGATGCTTCACAGATAAAAAAACCACCGGTTTGACCAAACATGGCCGTGCCTAAACTTTGTGTGCGCACATTCAGCGTAACGCCGCTTTCAGCCGCTACAAATGCCCCATCGGTTATCCGGTAACTGGTTGCGCCCACGTCTAAAACCTGTATGGCACCCGGCAGAGTCGGCGATAGCAAACAATCACCATCACCTCGAACAGCTTCAATATGTTGCTGAAAAAACGATTCGCCATTGGCAAAACGACGCATCAAGGCGCTACCTAACCCCCCCGTCATTTTTCCCTTTAATTCTAAAGCGCTTTCCATCATCACCATGGCATTGGATTCACAATAAATCTTTTCGCCACGTAATAAACTGACATGTAAAAAGGGATCAATTTCACCCGTTACTGTAAATTGTGCCATACACTCTCTCCACTAAAAATCAACCATCCAAAAGGGTAAGTCATCGATTTACCTTATCATTTGAGTCTATGATACAACGAAATTCATACCCAATCTGAACAAACTAATTTTATTAACCACGAAGACACGGTGGTGATAATCTTTTACTCGGCGTTCAAGTTTTTATTCATTGATTTTAAAAAATGATGCGGGTGAGTCTATCAAATAATAGCTGAGACCAGATAGCTGCCCTAATGACGAACTATAGTCGCGACGTGGGCATCGCTCCCACCGTGGGAGCGACGCCCACG
>CAIQND010000634.1 GCA_903873045.1 uncultured Methylococcaceae bacterium
CCCATTACCGGGTGTTTTGATGCGCGTTTTCTCGATTTGCCCGCAGAAGTGTTAATTACCACCATGCAAACCAATCAAAAATATTTTCCGGTTAAAAATGCTGACGGTGGTTTATTGGCAAATTTTATTACCTTTAGTAATATTGAAAGCAGTCGACCAGAATCCATACAGCACGGTAATGAGCGAGTAGTGACTCCTCGCTTGGCAGATGCCGAATTTTTCTGGAAACAGGATAGAAAAAAATCATTGGCTGATCGGGTTGAAAGCTTGTCCACCATTGTTTTTCAAGAAAAATTAGGCACGGTTGCCGAAAAATCGCAACGGGTCATTCAGCTTGCCGAATTTATCGCGCGGCATCTCAATGCCAATGTTGAATTGGCAAAACGCGCGGCGTTATTAGCCAAAACTGATTTAATGACGGAAATGGTCGGTGAATTTGGCAATCTGCAAGGTCTTATGGGCCGTTATTATGCCTTGGCAGATAACGAACCCGCCGAAGTGGCGTGGGCTTTGGAAGAGCAGTATTTCCCCAAACAGTCTGGCAGTGCTACCGCGAGTAGCCAAACCGGGCAGATTTTGGCAATTGCTGAAAAAATTGATACGCTCACCGGTATTTTTAGTGCCGGCATGATTCCGACCGGCGATAAAGACCCGTATGCGTTGCGTCGCGCTGCATTGGGTACCTTACGCACACTGATCGAAAATAATTTAACCCTTGATATTCGGGAATTAATCGCATTTTCATTGGGCTTGTTTACGCATTCCTTTGAGGTTGCAAGTACCCAAGTCGCCGTCATTGATTTTGTTTTTGACCGTTTAAAAGGGTATTGTTTGGATAAAGGCTATAGTGCGGATGAATTTGATGCCGTGATGACGGTAAAACCGGCTGACCCGTTAGATTTTATGCAACGCTTGGCCGCTGTTAAAGCCTTTAGACAGCTACCCGAAGCTGACAGTCTGGCGGCTGCCAATAAACGCATACGTAATATTCTTAAAAAATCAGAATCCTCCGCAGAGGTAACGGTAGGCGCGTTGGTAGAGCCTGCCGAATTGCAATTGCTGGACAGCGCAAAGCTGGCGGCTATCGCTATTGCCCCACTGCTTGCCCAACGTGATTATGCGGCAACGTTAACCCGTTTGGCTGCTTTACGACGAGATGTCGATACGTTTTTTGATAGCGTGATGGTGATGTGTGATGATCTTGAGTTACGCGCCAATCGTTTGGCCTTGCTTAACATGTTATCGGAACAGTTTTTAACCTGTGCGGATATTTCCAAGTTGCAGTCTTAAGGCGTTATGACTTGCTCCCAATTTTTAAGTTGGGAGCAAACAATTGATATGATTTATTATCCATCGGCTACCAATTACGCCTTAATGCGATTTTTTTAATTTAGGAGAGCAATAATGAATCATAAAAATACACCCATAAATATGTTACTTTTTATCATGTTGGCTACGTTGGGTTTGGGTTGTGAATCCACTAAAAAGATAACAGGCGGGGTCAATATCGCTCAGGAACAACTGATAGGCACTGGGGCAACCGAACTTCCCGGAATGATTTACATCAAGGATTTTCAGCTTGACAGTGAAAACTATCAAGGCGATCAAGGCGTTTTAAACCGTCGGCCATTAGGCTCGCGACTGCTTAATCGGGGTAATCGAAATGATGCCGGTGAGAAATCCGCTACTATAATTAATAGCCTGTCCGAGGCTTTGGTCAGTGAATTTAATGACAAAAATTTACCCGCGCAGCGTCTGGGCTCTTTTGATAATAGCTTGCCAAATAATGGTTGGTTGGTGAACGGGATGTTTACCGAAGTTGATGAGGGTAATCGTCTTAAGCGAGCGGTGATTGGTTTTGGTCAAGGCAGTACCCAAATGACGGTACAGGTGGGTGTGAGTGATTTAGCCAGTAAAAATCCTCAAGCGCCGTTTATCATTTTTGGCACCATTAAAGATCCCAGCAAACTACCCGGTGCTGTTGTTACCATGAACCCTTACGTTGCAGCGGCAAAATTTGTGATGGAAAAAAACGCTTCCAGCAAAGACGTTAAAAATACGGCCAAACAGATTGTTGCAGAAATTTTGAAATATAAGCAAAAATTTAGTGAGCAAAGAAACACAGTAAAGACTAATCCGTAAGAAGGTAATGGATTTTGGCGGTCGTCTTTACTCATACTGAGAACTTAACAAAATCATGACAGGAAAAATAAAATGCAACTCACTTTATCATTACCTGACGAGCTGGCGATAGCTATTAATCAAATTGCCAATTCGGAAAAATTTATCTGTGACGCATTGCAAGCGGCTATACAAAAAGAACAGTTAAATAATCCGCCCGCATCAAAATGGCGCTCTATAGTTGAGCGGATTGAATCGAGGGATTTTGATTTAAGCGACTACACGGAAAATTTTAATAGTGATAGGGAATCGTTTAGGGAATCGTTTAATTTTGGTAATAAAACAGAATGAATTATTTGCTCGACTCTAACACGGTGTCGGATTTGTATAATCCGTCAGGCGTTAATCACATAAAAGTTGTTAATAATTTACTCAACTTAAAAAGTGAACGGGTATTTATTTCAATTTTAACAGTGTATGAATTTGAATACGGTTTTGCTAATGCGCCTGTTGAAAAACAGGAACGCATAAAAGCAACTATTTTACAAATCCAAAAGGATTTTCCTTTATTGCCGCTTTCGACAAACGCTGCTGAAATTTTTGGTGAGTTGAAATGTCGCTACAAAATGGCGACACATATTAACCAAGAGAATCTTAAAAAACATACCATTGATTTGATTATTACCTCAATTGCATTAAGTCATAACTTAACTGTAATCAGTGCAGATAAAATTTACCGTGACATTATGTTGTTACAGCCTGATTTTGCAATGGAAAACTGGGTGGGCGGTATGACAAATGTATCCGATGCAAAGTGTTTTTTGACTTTGCTCACTTCCCCAGCATAAAAATAAACCCCTATGCCTAAACAACGCTATATTTTACTGGATCGGGACGGTGTGATTAATCACGACTCCGATACCTTTATTAAATCCCCTGATGAATGGATACCCATTGACGGCAGCCTTAAGGCGATTGCTTTGCTTAACGCGCAGGGCTATCAAGTTATTATCGTCACCAATCAATCAGGAGTTGCACGAGGCTTGCTTGGATAGCGTTATGGTGATGTGTGATGATCTTGAGTTACGCGCCAATCGTTTGGCCTTGCTTAATATGTTATCTGAACAGTTTTTAACCTGTGCGGATATTTCCAAGTTGCAGTCTTAAATCTTATTGTTAGGTGATTAAAATGACTATTCAAGCACAGGTTTTTTTACCCGATGAGTTATTTAATGAGTTGGAGCGCCGTGCGCCTCAGCCAGAAAGTCGATCTAATCTTATTGCCGAGGCATTACGTTGTTTTTTTGCGACCCATAAAAATACGAGTAGTGAATTAGAGCAAATAAATCAATACGCTGAAGAATTAAATCGGGAAGCGGAAGACGTGCTGAGCTATCAGGTATTCGATGAATAGAGGTGATCTATATCGGGTAGCACACCCATCGGCCCGTGACCCTAAGCGGTCAAGGGTTTTTGTGGTTGTAAGCCGCAACATATTGATAGCTTCGCAGTTTTCAACGGTTATTTGTGCGCCGATTTATAGCAAATATCATGGCTTTTCTACGCAAGTTCAGCTTGATATTGACGATGGCTTAAAACATTCAAGCAGTATTCATTGTGATGAGCTGGTGAGTTTGCCCAAATCAATGTTGACTGATTACATCGGTGAATTATCTATCACTAAACTTGCAGAGTTAAATGATGCGTTGAAGGTTGCTTTAAATATTGAATGATATAGTCTTTCAGGGATTAAACTTCCATTACATGGCGTTCCAAGTATTGTGCAGATCAGCACTAACCTTTCGGGTTTGTAGCGTGGAAAAATGGGAATTTAAAACTTGAAGAAGCATTGAAACCCTTCGAGTCTTGGAAATTTTGAAATATAAACAAAAATTTAGTGAGCAAAGAAACGCGGTTAAGAAGTAACAGGTGAGATGGTAATCACTCACCTGTTAAAAAATAGAACACAGATGACACGGATTTGACTGATAGATACGGATAAGAGAAGTTTTTTATCTCATGGAAATATGACTTACAAATACTTAAGGTTTTTTTCGACTAAAAATAAAATCCTTTGAAATTAATGTGATCCGTGTTCTATGATTGAAACCGACATCGATCAAGTGGTTACACTGGATAATTAATTAACCTGCATAAATAAACCCCTATGCCTAAACAACGCTATATTTTACTGGATCGGGACGGTGTGATTAATCACGACTCCGATACCTTTATTAAATCCCCTGATGAATGGATACCCATTGACGGCAGCCTTGAGGCAATTGCTTTACTTAACGCACTGGGCTATCAAGTTATTGTCGTCACCAATCAATCAGGGGTTGCGCGAGGCTTGCTTGATGAGCCTATGCTGGAACAAATTCACGCTAAAATGCGCCGGTTAGTCAGCGAAAAAGGCGGTGACATTAGCGCCATTTATTATTGTCCGCACGGTGCGGATAGCACTTGTGATTGCCGAAAACCCAAGGCGGGTTTACTTAAAACCTTTGCCGCTGATTTTAATGCCGACTTAACAACCATTGCCGTGATTGGCGATTCCTTGCGTGATTTACAAGCGGCAGAGGCTGTCAACGCACAGCCAATATTGGTTAAAACCGGTAAAGGCCAAAAAACTTTAATAGATAATCCTGACCTCAACATTCCTACTTTTGACAATTTATATGACGCAGCAAAATACATCACATCAAGACACCCGACATAAAAACTATATCGGTTCTACCCTTTTATTTTTGGGTATTTTTTCTACCGCAACTATAGTGGGCATCTTGCTTATTTTAGGTATGCTGACAACCTTTAAATTTCGTTGGCAGATAGGTCATGCCTGGTGCGCCATTATCGGCTGGATGACGAAAGTTTTTTGCGGCCTCACATATCAAGTAGAAGGGTTGGAG
>CAIQND010000635.1 GCA_903873045.1 uncultured Methylococcaceae bacterium
ATGAATGCGTTTAAAGCGGCTAATGACGTGTTGCTGGATGCCGTACAAGGCATTACCGAGCTGATTGTTCATCCTGGCATGATTAACGTTGATTTTGCTGACGTTAGAACTGTTATGTCTGGAATGGGTGCGGCTATTATGGGCATGGGTTCGGCAACAGGCGAACATCGTGCACGGGAAGCAGCTGAAAAAGCCATTGCTTGCCCCTTGCTGGAAGATATTAATTTGCAAGGCGCACGCGGTATTTTGGTTAATATTTCTGCTTCAGATATGGGCGTTGCCGAGTTTAACGAAGTCGGTAATATCGTTCACGAGTTTGCTTCAGAAGATGCCATTATCAAAATCGGTATGGCTATTGATTCAACGTTGGGCGATGAAATTAAAGTTACGGTGGTAGCTACCGGCATGGGTTCGCCTCCTGTGGCCGTTAAAGCACCGATTAAAATGATGCAGAAACCCACGACGAGTAACGCAAATTATGATGAATTGGACAAACCAACCGTTATGCGTAAAGGCGGCACCCATGAAAACAGGGAAACCCGTTTTGGTGCTCAAGCCAAAAAAGAGATAGATCTGGATTATTTGGACATCCCTGCGTTTTTAAGACGGCAGGCGGATTAATTTAGATGCAAGGATCAGACGTGGCGGGGGATTTATCCCGTCACGTTTCGTTCGTTTCCAGAATTGGGTTATTTTGGAAATTTCAGTACATTGATAGTCCCGTTAATGCGATGTGACGCTTTTCATATTTTGCCTCGTGCAATGAAATATGGCGCATACACTGGATTAATTTATCACCAATCCTTCAAATTGTTAGCTTTCTTACCTGGTCTCCAGTTGTACGCCACTAAACACCCAAAATGGCATTCTAAACAGAATATCAAGAACTACAGGTGCTTGAGGTAATTGCCATGCAAACATTATCGGTGGATAAATGAGTCATATTTACTTAAAATATATCATTAAATAATCCCTTTCAGTAACCCTAGCTGTTTAAGCAGTCCTGCTTTTAGTGACTTGTTTGCACAGATGTAAGCTAATCAAACATAAGCCTTATGGAACAACATACTTTAACCCTTGGAATCCCTAGCTTCACTTACTCCGATTTATACGACGCTGTCCGCCTAAAAGATTTACTGGATGTGTTTGATGGGTCGATTAAACATCATGATGTTGATCTCTACACTAAGTTTGCCGCTTATCGCCAGAACCAGGGTGAAGGGCTGAAACCGGAGGAAATTTCCGAGTTGCTGGTGAACATGGGGCCTTATGTAGGTCAGTTTGTCGCCAAGTTGTTTAATGTGTCTGAGCAACATCAAGTGCAAAGCGTCAAAATCAAGGATGAAATTGACACTATTTTTACCTATAAAAATGAAGTGGTAGAGAAGCTGGCTGTTGTTTTTAAAGACCAAGATACCAGTGATTGGGCTATTTCTTCTATCCTGAATCGTTTCGATTTGTTGATTGAGGCTGGTTTTCCGGAAGCCAATCAAGATGATGATCCTGAGCACCGAGTTGCGCGTGTCGGTGCAGTGATTGGCTTATTATCCAGTCATTACAAACTGCTTGCCAAAGGTAAAGCCAGCGCTTACGAAAATGCGGATGAACAAGTTACGGCGTTACGTGCAAAACTAGCAGTCCATGAACTGGCGGCAACTGAATTTAGCGATATTATTAATACAGAGGACGCAGCTGAATTTGTCAGCGGCTTAATGGAGGTTGTGCAACGTTGGAGCTTTGTCGCTCAAGAAGATAACGATATAGTCGCTGACTGGTTGAGTTTTAAATTTCCTGAAAAACGTGATTTTGACCAGTTAGTCGAACACGATACCGTAGACCGTGGTGAATTCACTGCGTGGATGGGTAATTTGGAGCATCGCCGCCGCAGAGATGGCTTTAAGTTAACTGATCCAAGATACAATCAACGTCAGATATTGTCAGAAGTTAATCATTGTATTTATTGTCATGAACGCGATACTGATTCATGCTCAAAAGGCATGCGTAACAAAAAAACCAATACCTTTAAAATTGATCCGCTGGGTGTGACGACTATCGGCTGTCCGTTGGATGAAAAAATATCGGAAATGCATTTGGTTAAACGCAAAGGCGACAATATTGGTGCCTTGGCCATTATCATCATCGATAATCCGATGTGTCCGGGTACCGGTCATCGTATTTGCAATGAGTGCATGAAAGGTTGTATTTATCAAAAAACCGACCCCGTTGACATTCCGCAAATTGAAACCAATGTGCTGACTGATGTGTTGTTCATGCCTTATGGTTTTGAAATATACAGTTTGCTGACTCGCTGGAATCCGTTAAACGTTAAGCGCCCCACCATGTTGCCGTATAACGGTAAAAATGCCTTGGTGGTAGGTTTGGGCCCGGCCGGTTATACCATGAGCCATTACTTGTTAAATGAAGGCTTTGGTGTGGTCGGTATTGATGGCTTAAAACTGGAGCCTTTACCGGTAGCGTTAACCGGTGATGCAAACACCCTGCCCATACCGATTGTTGATTTTAATGATCTCTACGAAGATTTGGATAAACGTATTTTGGCAGGTTTTGGCGGTGTGGCTGAATATGGCATTACCGTTCGTTGGGACAAAAACTTTCTAAAAGTTATTTACCTGACGCTGCAACGGCGCGAAGCGTTTCGTGCTTATGGCGGCGTCCGTTTTGGTGGCACATTGACCATTGAAGATGCCTGGAGCATGGACTTTGATCATATTTGTATCGCGTCCGGCGCAGGCAAGCCCACTGTTATTGATATTAAAAACAATTTGATGCGCGGCATCCGCAAAGCTTCTGATTTCTTGATGGCGTTGCAATTGACCGGCGCGGCCAAGGTGTCTTCAATGGCTAACTTGCAAGTGCGCCTGCCAGCGGGCGTGATTGGTGGTGGTTTGACGGCGATGGATACCGCAACCGAGTTGATGGCGTATTATCCTGTTCAGGTGGAAAAAATCCTGCATCGTTATGAAACACTGTCTGCCGTTTATGGTGAGCAGGTGGTTCGTGGTCGTTACGATAAAGAAGAAACACTTATTCTTGATGAATTTTTAGAACATGGTAAAGCTATTCACGCTGAACGCCAACGTGCTGAAGCGGAAGGTGAGCAACCGCATTTTCAACCGTTGGTGGAGTCGTGGGGCGGCGTCACGCTGTTTTATCGCAAAGGCATCAATGATGCCCCCGCGTATCGCCAAAACCACGAAGAAATCAACAAGGCACTGGAAGAAGGCATTGCCTTGGCTGAAGGCATGAGTCCGCTTAGCGCAGATGCCGACGAATACGG
>CAIQND010000636.1 GCA_903873045.1 uncultured Methylococcaceae bacterium
ATTGTAATTAACATGGGACAGACCTGGCAGATTTTATAAACCTGCCAGGTCTAACTTCGGTATTGTTCAGTTCCCCTCTTTGAAAAAGAGGGGTTAGGGGAGATTTTTTAAAGAGGCGTAATTAACTTAAACAGCTTGTTGTTCAGTTTCACTTTCGTTTTCGCGATCAACCGACCATAATTTTTCCAGATATGTCTACTGGCAGACGAAATTGGCAATATCGCTCTTACTTGAGCCATTCACCAACTCGAACCACTTGGTCGGATTTTCTTTGATGGCAGACGGAGATTGCTCGCTGTATCCCAGTTCACGCATTTGCATATTGGTACAGTTTGTTTCTGTGAGCGTATAGCCGATGCTATCAATTCCGACGCGCTTATGCAAAGCACGCACAATGTTTTCGTTCTTTTTCTTTTCGAGAAGGAAATACTTCCCTTTGTCGCCCGACATACTTCGCGGAATGGGTGTTTCAGACTGTGCAGCGATAGATGCTGTGGCAACAAAAACACCGGTTAATAATAGTACAACGACTTTTTTATCGTGCATGAACCTCTCCTTCATGGATAGCGCGTAATTTACTTAAACAGCTTGTTGTTCAGTTTCAGTTTCAGTTTCATTTTCGCGATCAACCGACCATAATTTTTCCAATTGATAAAAACCGCGAGCTTGCACTGTCATCGCATGAACAATAACATCGCCCATATCCAACAGGATCCAGTCTGAACCCAAGTCGCCTTCAATACCTAAGGGTCTAAAACCTTCTTCCTTGGCTTTATCAACGATGTAATCACATAAAGATTTCATGTGACGGTCAGATGTTCCGGTAACAACGACCATGTAATCGGTAAAGCTGGTTTTGCCACGAACATCCAATGTCATTATATTTTGTCCTTTACGTTCATCCAAAACATCTTGGACAATTTTCAATAAATCTTCTACTTGCATTAAAATTCCTGGTTGTGTGATGAGACTAAGGTCTCTGGTAAAGCTGGTGTTGCCTGATATAGGCAATAACAGTATCGGGTAGTAAAAACCCCGGATTTTGTTGTTCTGCAATCATGTTTCTGATAGCCGTAGCCGAAATATCCAGTTGCGTGACTTGCTGAAAGTATAACTTACCCGCACTAACGTGTGTTAATTCCGTTAGCTGGGTCGCCAGTTTGGCCTTAAAAAAATCATCGAGATTCTGTATCGCAAAGCCGGGGCGAGTCATGACGACAATGTGCGCAAAATCAAATAAATGCGGCCATTGATGCCAGGTTTTTAATTGGTTAAACGCATCACTGCCGATAAACAACAGTAAGTGCTCATTTTTAAATTCCTGCCGTAAAGACTTTAGCGTATCCACCATGTAAGATGCACCCTGCCGGTTTAATTCACAGGTATCAATGATTAATCCTGGTTGATTTTTGATGGCCAGTTCCAGCATCTGCAAACGCATAAGCGTGGTTGCAGCGGGCTGCTCCCTGTGCGGTGGTTGTGCATTAAGAACCAGTCTAACTTCGGTTAGTCCAAAAAGTTCTTTAACCTCAAGCACCGAGCGTAAATGCCCGTAATGCACCGGATCAAAAGTACCGCCAAAAATACCGATCATTTTGTAAAAATCAGTTTGTCCACGAAAGACACGAAAAGCACGAAAATAGTCAAAGAGATATTACGCCGTAAGTTGCTGTTCAAGGAACGATTGAAAATACAGCATATATCAGTTTTTAGGTAAATAATTTCCAATTTTTTATAAAGCACCTACGATTATAAAAGGTTATTTAACTGATAAGCCTGGAAATTTAACTTCTGAAAGTCTATAGATTTATTTCGTGTCTTTCGTGCTTTTAGTGGATAAATTTTGTTTTCAGAATCTGATATGGCCATCACCTAAAACAATGTACTTCAATGATGTCAGTCCTTTTAAGCCGACCGGGCCGCGTGCATGGAGTTTATCGGTACTAATGCCAATCTCGGCTCCTAATCCGTATTCAAAGCCATCAGCAAAACGGGTCGAGGCATTAACCATGACCGAGCTGGAATCAACTTCACGCAGAAAGCGTCTTGCCCGTGTGTAATCTTCGGTGACAATTGATTCGGTATGGCTGGAGCTGTATTTGTTAATGTGCTCCATTGCTTCATTCATATCATGAACAATCTTTATTGATAAAATGGGGGCCAGATATTCTGTGCTCCAGTCTTCTTCAGTGGCTCTTGAACATTTTGGAATTAAAGAGCAGGTTTTAAGGCAGCCGCGTAATTCAACCCCTTTTTCAAGATAGATTTCTGCCAGCAGCGGCAATACTTTTGCCGCAATAGCTTCGGCAACCAGTAACGTTTCCATGGCATTGCACAC
>CAIQND010000637.1 GCA_903873045.1 uncultured Methylococcaceae bacterium
CAAGTGAGTTAATAATCCGGCGCGTATATTTTCTGGCCCTGAACACCGTTTTCAAATCCAGCATACTTTCAATGTTCATGTCCTGTAGCTGTGGCAACAACAGCCTCGAAAAAGTCACCATAAATAGAGAGAAGTTAGCCACATTACTGGCCTGTGTTTCGTTAACGTTCATAAAATCTTCCAATCCCCACTATTGTTTGGCATCTCGAAAATTGAATTCAATCTGAAAACGTAACTGATAATAATCAATGAGTTTGTCATAAGCTAATTCTAAATCATCACTAAATAACAGCACCTTTGCGGATTTGTCTGTGGTCAGGTTTGTTTTGACAATCACCACCACATTGAGCGGTTGAGGAAAATTTTTGTGCAAAAGCTGAACTTGATAAATGCGGGTTCTGATGTTTTTTTCTACCACTTCATGACATAAATGCTCGGGCATCAACCGATCCACGGTGAATTTATCGCCCTATTTTTTTGGTTTTGCCTTTACCTGTCAATGGCCAATAGAATTGAGCCATTAACAGTCACGCGCCCTGACATGGAAAGCGTGGCCTCAGTGATTAGTTTTAAATCACTTTTTCCTAAAAGGCTACGAAGTGAGTCCAATGTTTTTGTAATGATAGTGTTCATGGTTACAGCCTGTAGAGTCCAGCTTGAAATCCATATGTTCTAGCCAATCTAGAATTTTATTTTGTCGAATTAGCTTTTCCGTTTGGCGAAGGTATTGGAATATGGGCGAGCCGAATATTTTGTCTTTTTCGGTGATACTGATGGAATGCTTGATATTTCCAAAAATCTTTCGCTTTTGGTCGCTTCTTGGGCTACCCACTTTAGACGGGACAAGCAAAAAGGTTTAACCGTCAATACGGTTAACTTAATGATAAAGCATTATAAGAGACCGTTCGCTGAGCGGAGTCGAAGCGAGTTGTCCACACTTCGACTTCACTCAGCGAACGGCTTAACCTTAAACTGTCCCGCCTTAAGAATGAAGACTTGAGCCTTTCTCCCTATATTCCGCCTCCGCCATGGAACAATTCGCTATGAACACGCGCCTGGGTGATATTACTGCCGGGGGCGACGCTATGGGTTAGCCAGACATTACCACCTATGGTTGAGCCGTGACCAATGGTGATGCGACCCAAAATCGTCGCACCGGCATAAATCACGACATCATCTTCAACGATAGGATGTCGTGCATTGCCTTTAACCAGCAACCCGTTATCATCTTTTTCAAAGCGTTTGGCACCTAAGGTCACGGCCTGATAAACGCGGACATGGTGCCCGATGATGGCGGTTTCACCGATAACCACACCGGTTCCATGGTCAATAAAAAAGCTCTCGCCAATTTGTGCGCCGGGATGAATATCAATCCCCGTAGAAGAATGAGCAATCTCTGCGATAACGCGAGCCACCAGCGGAGCGCCTAACTGATAAAGAATGTGCGCCAGTCGATGATGAATAATGGCGGTAATACCGGGATAACAAACCAATACCTCGTCAGGGCTTCTTGCAGCGGGATCACCTTCGAATGCCGCTTGAATATCGGTATCAAGCAACTTTCTTACCGTCGGTAATTGCGAGGCAAACTGGCGTGCAATAATAATAGCTTGTTCATGATCGGCTTTATTAACACCCTGATGCCCGGAATTAAAGTGCAGTTCGCGGCTGATTTGCTTATAAAGTTTGCGTAGCACCGTTTCAAGAGTATGCCCTACAAAGTAATCAATCCCTTCGTCATTCAGATCGGGCAACCCCAAACGATTGGGAAACAAGACGGCTCCCAACCCCTCCAATATGAGTTGTAACTCTTTTCGTGAGGGCAGTTTCGGTGGTTTATCGCGTCGGCTTCGAGTTTCCAGGGATTGCACGCGCAAATCACGCAATTGTGCAACCAGCGTATCGATACCCCAATTATACTGTGTGTTTAAATGACTGGTATCGTTCATGCGGCAAAACCACTGGCATCAAAAAGACCTTCAAACA
>CAIQND010000638.1 GCA_903873045.1 uncultured Methylococcaceae bacterium
ACCGGCCAACACCACGCACTGGTTTGATATGGGTGAAAATCCCGAATTTACCTGTATACGCCTGTTCACCACCCCCGATGGCTGGGTCGCTAATTTTACCGGCCGCGAAATTGCCAAAACCTTTCCAACCTTAGACCAATACGTTATCGAACTCTAATGATTAAAGCCATCGTCACCGATATTGAAGGCACTACCTCATCACTGGCCTTTGTTAAAGAAGTTTTGTTTCCTTACGCACGGGCAAATCTGGCCGCTTATGTTCGCCTTCATGCGGCAGAGCCGCAGGTTAAAACCACACTGGAAGAGTCCTGCAAAGAAGCCGGTGCACAACTTGATACCGAGCAATTAATCACACAGTTACTTCAGTGGATAGATGAAGATAAAAAAGTGACGCCGTTAAAATCCTTGCAAGGTTTGCTATGGGAAGCGGGCTATCAAGCCGGGGCTTTTAAAGGCCATATTTACAAGGATGCCGCAACTTGCCTTATGGCATGGAAAGCCAAGGGACTGGATTTATATATCTATTCATCCGGCTCCGTACACGCGCAAAAATTATTATTTACCCATACTGAATACGGCGACTTGACACCGCTA
Organism: uncultured Methylococcaceae bacterium; assembly: GCA_903873045.1. Classification (GTDB taxonomy): domain Bacteria; phylum Pseudomonadota; class Gammaproteobacteria; order Methylococcales; family Methylomonadaceae; genus Methylobacter_C. Next base: position 595 of record CAIQND010000638.1, read on the forward strand.
TTTTCCGGCTACTTTGATACCCATATCGGCGGTAAAAAAGACCAAGAATCCTACGAAAAAATAGCCCGACAAATAGGCATATCTGCCAATCAGCTATTGTTTTTATCGGATAGTAAAGAAGAACTGGATGCCGCCAAAGCCGCCGGATTTAAAACGCTATGGATAACCAGAGATAGCTCCCCCGATCCACAAGCGGAACATACACAGATAAGCAGTTTTGATGGTGTCGTGCTGGACGCTTAAATTTTGATATAAGTCATTAAGCCGGTTTTGAAAATGTTGAATATAGAAATGGCCGGGTAGGGTGCGCATCGCGCACCTTTTATATTCCGGGTGGTTGAACCTTATCTTCGTGAAACCGGCAACTTGCGAAAATATGATAATGCATAGCTTGATTACTGTGCCTTACAGGTGAAAAACTTCGTCGAGGGTTGTAGCGTCCAGCACACGGTCACCCCAGTTCTCAAGCTGTTTGGTCGTAGCCGTAGCGATCTGGTTCACTACATCGTTAGGTAAGGCACCAAAGCGCCGAACTAACTGTCGCTGGAGCAATAGAGCCTCACCTTTCGTTATACCTTTCTCTATACCTTTCTCTATACCTTTTGCGATACCTTTCTGCTCATATTCTTTCGCCCACTCATCAAATCGTTCTCCCAATGACATCTTCAACTCCTTCAGATCGTTAACCTTGGGTAACACCAAGGCATGTTTGCTTTGCCGCAACAGCACTGCCCGAATCCAAATCGCAAAGATGCGCTTCAGCTCCGGATTGCCGTCCAGCCACTCGTTTAACAGTTCAATCAGTTGTATCAGTGCCGCGCCATTCGCAGGATGCTCAAAGCGGATGACGGCGGCCACCAGGTTTTTTAAGCCAGCCAAGTCAGCTTCTGTGTAATTGTTCTCATCGATCAGCAGATATTTTAGCTGCGGCAAGTAGTTGGACACCAGCCCCGGTACTTTGGGAATCAGTTCGGCAATATCGGTAGCCGCCGTCCATTTTTGGTCACCGTTGTAAAGCACAATCGGCAACACCGGTGGTAGGCGCTTGTTGTCCAAGCCATCACCTCGCCGGATTAAATCCTGATACAGCAAGCCAACGTAAACCATCATCCTGACCGCCATAAAAGCATCGACACGACTCTGGAATTCAATGAGGATGTACAAATACACCCACTCGCCACCCACTTTAACCCGCCAGACGACATCATCGGCACGGTGCCTGAAGTCGTCGGTCACGTAGCTACCCGGCATTTTCTCCAGCGTCTCGTAATCAAGCCCGTGCAGCCATTCATCCGGAATAAAACCCATCACCAAATCCCGCACCAGTTCAGGGGCGGAGAATAGTAACTTGTAACTGGCATCGTTTTCT
>CAIQND010000639.1 GCA_903873045.1 uncultured Methylococcaceae bacterium
AAGTCATTAATATCGGTGCCTGGGGAACGGTATGTCCGGCATTGGTAGCAAGTTGATTAAACTTAAGCTGCACTTCCTGTAAACCTGCCAACGCCTTTTGAAAGTTATTTTCAGTATCAACCGTCAAGTGGTTCAGACTGGTTTGTAGCGTTCGTATATGTTCATCCAGCAGATGAAACTCTTTGTCCAGCTGTTCAAATTCCGTCTTTTTAGCTTGATAGCGTTGATTATAATGCTTCCAGAAAAGCCCTTCGCCGACTATGTTTCTATTAGCAGGAGGAATCTGTGCATGGGTTCCAAAATAAGCTTGGGTCACATCAACGGTCGCTTTATCCAACTCACTGTTTTGTTGCTTTAAAATATCGCTTTTGGTTAGCAAAATTGCAGCCAGATAAGTATCCACATCCTTACGCATCTCGTTGATTCGGTTTATGCGTATAGTTTCACTTTGAGAAACCTCATAAAACTTGAAATACGAAAAAGTAATGGACGCAGTGATAGCGACCAGTAAAGACATAACCACACTTAAATAACGTAAGCGATTAGCTTTCCAGTGAATACCGGCAATTTCCAGTGAACAGATAACAATAATCGATTGAATCGCAATGGTGATGATCAGTGCAATCCAGGGAACAATAAAATGTGACAGACCGTAGTAGGTTGTAAATCCCGAGGCGATACTTAGCATCAAGACAATGGGAATCGACCATATTCTCAACATGCCGACAAACAGGGTCTGAATGCTGTTGAGTAAGCTACCCAGTCCACCATGATTAATTTTAATAAAGCTTTCTTTGCCCATAAGAATTTATGTGGATATGATAGGTTGGCTCAAAATGAAGTCTATTTGATTAAATCGAGAAATGCAAACGACACTAAAGCCTTATTATAAACGGTTATGCCGCTTATGGCTTGGACAAGTCTAATCAGCATGACCCATATACCAAACCAGACAATTCTTATTAACTTTATAATTCCGTCGACTAACAATGGACTACTCTGCAATACTTCAAGAACTAAACAAAGCGTCATTATTTGATTTACATCGGTTAGAGTCGGCCATTAATCAGGAATTATCCAACCCAGCGCGGCTAGACCAGATTAAAGCACGCTTAAAAACCGGCCAATTAATCAGCTATTTTGATCCTCAATCCAACCGCCTGATTGATGCCGTAATTCTAAAAGTTCAAAGAACTCGCTGCCTGGTAAGAAACGTCAACGACCAAAAAAGGTGGACTTTGCCTTTTTATTATCTCAACCTGGATGCTGTTGACGCTGATATTCAACCCGCCAAAAATGCCGTTGGCATACCCAAAAGCTCTTTAAAAGTCGGTGCCAAAGTGGGCTTTAAAGACAAAGAAAACAATGACTTGTTCGGCGAAGTAATTCGCCTTAATCCAAAAAGAGCCACCGTTAAAATTAATGAGCACAGCCGATGGCTGGTCAATTACAAGCATTTGTTTTATGTGATTGAGGGAGAACTCGGCGATACAAAAGAGCAGGTTTTTATACCGCGTGATTTGTAACCGAGGTTACCACTGGATGCAGCAGACCTGACGGGTTTGTAAAACCTGCCAGGTCTGCCACCTAAACGTGAATGGGCTTACGAAACTCGTCCGACTTAAAGACACACCCTCGCCTCATAAAAATTGCTTGGAGAAATTAGCGATGGCAAGAGCGATAAGAGCCCCCATCATCCATTTTAGCAAATTAAGATCTGCCTTTATGGGCGCAAGCTCAATCTGCAAATCCTTTTTAGTGACCAATTCCGACTCTTCAATTGCCGCTCGCATTGCCTCGGTCAAGCCTTCTGCCTGCTTTTGATCAAAACCCGCTTCTTCCAATTTGCGAACAAATTTATGTGTATCAAATGTAATCGTTGCCATAATAAGCACCCAACAAATTTTAAATTGCTTGTAGTATACCAAATTATTATAAAAGCAAAGCTCAATTGGTTTGCCATCAACTGAATTACCTAAGAAATTTCATCAATCTTCAAAATAGTAAAATTGTGGGTCTTCTGACTTTGGCGTGATCCAGTAATATCAAAACAATCAAATGGTTATGAGATATTTTTAAAATCTGTGGATATGGATTGTAACCATTTTTTAGCACCTAAAATGCTATACCAAGGGGA
>CAIQND010000640.1 GCA_903873045.1 uncultured Methylococcaceae bacterium
GCGGTGAGAAGGCTTCCTGTAAACTTAATGCCATGGCTGAATACCCTAAAAAACTGAGCATTATGACTGATTTTGACAGCCTTCATTTTTTAGTTTACTGCTCTGATGTGGTGTTGCCATTTATAAATGGATTAAAATATCAATTTCTATTGAGTAAGCAGGCTGCATTATAAGTTTTGGGGTAATGTTTCAGTTCTTTAATTTTACCGCATTACAACGACTACTTGCTCAAGTTATTTCGTGCTCGTTCCTAAGGGTTAATCTCCCCGTCTTTCCGGGGTGTCCGCGTTTGCCTTGTTAAGGAGTTGGCGAAAGCTCCTGCTCCGCTTTGTACCCTGCCGGTGGGTAGGGGTTTAAATATCGGTCTGAAAAAAGTCCCGGCGGTCAAGCCGGGGTAGTGTCTCCAGGAGTGGATCGGTTCAGCGGGTGGGTTGTTAGATAGCAATATAATGCTAATATATATAAATGTAAAGCAATTAAATGCTAAAAAATAAAAATAAATTATCCAAGGCGGGTTTAGTGGTGGGTTTTGCTTATTAATGCTATTGATAAATTATTACTAAATGCTATAATTAAGCTATGTATAAAATAATTTATCGAAAATCAGCACTTAAAGCATTGTCAAAAATGCCCCGTAAAATTGCCGAAAAATTCACCAGCTCTTTTGCATTACTATCAGGCAATAAAGAAGACGGACTGGATATAAAGAAGCTTGAGGGTAGAGAGGGCTTTAGATTGCGGATAGGCGGTTATAGGGCTATTTATAGAAAGCTTAATGATGTGATGGTGATTGATGTCATTAACGTAGGCATTAGGGGAGATATTTACAAATGAACGTACAATTTATTGAGCAAAACGGCACCAAGCAATACGCTATCGTGCCTGCCGATACTTACGCCTTATTGCTTGAAAAAGCGGAAATGCTGGACGACATAAGGGATTACGATGAGGCAATGGCCGGTGATGACGAGCTGGTTCCCAGTGAGATAGTTGATCGCCTGATAGCTGGTGAAAACAAAATAAAAGTATGGCGTGAATACAGGGGAATGAGCCAAGCAGTGCTGGCAGAAAAGGTAAGCATGGCACAAGCCAGCATCGCCCAGATGGAAGGTGGCAAGCGGAATGGCACTGTTGCCGCACTTAAAAAGATTGCTAGCGCATTAAATATTGATCTGGATGACTTGGTTTAGTCATGACAGAGATTATTGAAGCCGGTGAAAATTTATTTATAGCATTGGGCTTTCCACCACATGAGGCAGAAGTATTGCAGATGCGGGCTGATTTAATGGCAAAACTAAGGTTATGGATTAAAGATAACGAATTAACACAGGAAGAAGCCGCTGAAAGGCTTGGGATTACTCAATCACGAGTATCTAACCTGGTGCTAGGCCAATGGAAGAAAATTATCCCGTCAAAGCAGCTTAACCAATACGGCAACGATACCAATGGCAACCACCATCATGCTACCAAGCTTGATGGTCAGACGTTGCTCAAGCTGCACCAAATCCATTTTAGTCGCCAACTCTGTTTGCGCCTCTACAAGTCCACGCACAATGGCGCTTGCTTGGTCGTGAGGAAGGCCGGAAGACTTTAAATCTTCAACCAGACGGTCAGTGTCAAAACTTATTGTTGTCATCACTTACCCGCCTTTCATAGATTCAGCATTTTTTTTAAAAAGTTAAATGGACAGATCCGCCCCTTCATAAATCCTGCCAGCTGGCTTTGTCGCAGGTATCAGACACCATGGCATGGAAGCCGTTGCGCCGGTCGGGGTGTTGCCTGCGGTCGAAAGACTGTTGCCGTTGGGTCGGCTCAGGCTTCGGGTGGCGCGGGTTTACTATACCACCCAGTAGCAATATCTTTTGTTTCTGTCAAGGGTTTATTTTCATTATTTTCTGGTTTATTTTTAGAGGAGTCATAACGAAATTCATTGTCAGCGGTTCTAATTATCTCTTTTCGTCCATGCTCGCTGGCTTGCGTGTATTTTGCAATGACATCTTCAATTCTAATATCTACCAGATCATCAATAGATAGATTCGGTATAAGCAGATGATAAACCTCGATTCCAAAATAAAAAGCGATCTTTTCAACGGTGTCCATTGTGACGCTGCCAACACTGCCAGGCTTTAAAGCATTGGATATAGTCCGCTGACTGACACCAGTTTTTTTAGCAAACTCTGACTGCCTCATTTTCTTATATTTCATGAGCTTATCAACGTTTTCTGCAATTATTTCGTGAGTTTTTATCATAAGAAGCATTTTATTACTATCCCATAGCAATGTATTATTTTTTATTTAGCAAATTATTGCTATTAAATATAGCAATTTGTTGCTAATATAATGAACATGAAAATATTAATTATTACTGAGAATCTTAGAGTCAAGGTAAAGAGCCATGGCAACTACGGAAAAATAGCCGAGGCTTCTGGTGTCGATGTTTCATAGTTGTCTAAATTTGCTGTTGGCGCGACTCGTAATCCAACTATAAACCGACTGGCAAAAATTGAAGGGTACTTTGATAAACCCGCACCGATACCTTTGGAAAATAACCATGGCTAACCACGAATTGATTGCAGAAATTAGATTACTTCGCGAAGAAATCAAGGCGATTCGACAGACTGCTAGTCAGCTAACGATGACTTTCGCCTTGCCAACTCCTCCGTCATTGAAAAAAGAACCCTTTGCCAGTCTTCACGAATCTCCGCCAAGCGTTCAGGACTTGTGGTTATGGCCAAGTTATCCATCCGAGTCATGTAGTCGATAGCAATAACATCAAGATTGGGATGGTACCGAAGCATTGAATGAATGACGGCTCGGTAAGCATCTAACTGGCTCTGTTGCTCTTTAAGTAGTGTTTGATGCTCTTTAACAAGTGCAACTAATTCGATGACAACTTCATTGTTCATAAGTTTTAACCCTGTGTTAATTGATAGATGTGAGAGTTTTGATTTTAACACAGTGGTTTTTTTAATTTTTAAAGGTAGTAAATAACCATGCCCAGAGACAACCCGATCAGCGTCCGCTTTGACGATTACGAAGAAAAATTCCTTGAGAACATGGCGGCTAAAGATGTCCGTCCGGTCGCTACCTTGGTGTATATCGCGGTGCGTGAGTATATGAAAACCCATGGCTATCAAGACTGGTTGGTTGAACATAAACGAAGTGTAGACCGTGCCAAATTGTTGTGAAGCTGTACTGAGCCGCACTGAGCTGCGAAAAGGAAAATAAATGTTGAATACGATTGATCTACCCCAAGCCTTGGCACTCACCACCGGTGCCTATGTGATTTTTATCCTGGCAATCTGCCGGTTTTTAAAAGGTGCCGGTGATGACGACGATCATCACGCGGCTTGATTTTTTTAATTATTTTATTTATCCATTATGAACTTAATTCAAATAAGCGGTTTGCTGGTGCTGGTCTTTGGCGCTATCGGTTGTGCGCTCTGGTTGCTGATTAAAGCCGCCA
>CAIQND010000641.1 GCA_903873045.1 uncultured Methylococcaceae bacterium
ACAGGCGGATTGTTACTTTGATGAATTAAATTCCGCATTCGCTTTAATCACTGAAAATCCGGAATTGGGATTTGCCTGTGATTACATCCGAGAAGGGTACAGGCAATTTCACATCAATCGTCATTTAGTTTTTTATCGTGTAACAGCAACCAAAATTCACATTGTGCGAGTGCTACATGACAGTATGAATTACACAGCGCATTTATAAAATCCACTGGGTTGGTTAAGCTTTGCCCAATGGGAACGGGATCAGCCATCATGATGGTTCTTCTGGTTCCCAAGCTCCAGAGACTGTGAAAGTATTCAAAATTCAGGTTGAATTTTGATTTCGGCAAACAAGAATCAATGAGTTACAGAAGTTTTTTTGCTGTTTTGTGTTGATTTTGGTTGTTTTTGATAATACTTTCACAGTCTCTCCAGCCTGGGAACCGCGAAGCCGAAGCTCCAGCTTCGCGAGACTGTAAGCTGGAGCTTGGGAACGAGTACAAAGCCCACGAAAAATCATAGGCTTTTTATAGGATAGCGACAAAACTATCAGCCTGAAACACATTATGCAGCAAAACTTAAAAACGGAGCGGATATGAATTTACAACCGGATGAATGCGAACAGTTTTACCGTATTTGGTGGGCATTATTAAGCTATGTCAACAAAGAGATGAAGTTGTTTAACTACTTTCCAAGCCAGCTTGAAAATAGCAATATTAAACAGCAAGACGCAGCGGTTATCCGTAATGCCTTGTGGGCATCAGACCGACTGTTGCAAGATTTTATTAACAGCAACCCTAATAATTTATCAGATACAGATACAGATTTAGACTTGGCAGCAAGTTGGAAAAATCGTGTTGCCGCTAAATTTTTTATCTTGCGCCATTTGCAAAAACACAGCCTTTTTCTTAATGATTCTGATAAACCGATTGTTTACGGTGTCATCGGCATAGTATCGCCAATCGCCGAAATACTGCCTTACGAACCTCCAATAATGGTGGATGCGGTTTTGCTGCCTTTTGGTAATAAAATCATTTTTGACAGCCTGCTTAAATCCTATCCAATTAGATTTGGCAGCGGCATCCGAAAGAATCTAAACAATCAGTTGCGTCACGCCCAAGAATTACAAGGGGTCATTACCTCGTTAGATGCCACAGACCAAAACTAAGCTATTATCAACGGCAATCAAAAAATACTGATCGCGTTTTACAAATGGTTGGCTAAAGAAGGATTGAGTGAAAAAATGCAACACGAGCACCATGCCAACGTAAGAATATTTGTTAACGATAGATTGTTATCGGCTATGCCTCCACGTTCGTTGCTTAGTGTTAAGGTTGCCGACTTGGATGCCTATTTTAGTGTCTGCGATAACAAAGCCAATCGGGTTAGTTTCAAGCGCCTGGTCAAATTCCTGTGCGACTCAAGCAGGATTTGTTGGGAAGAGACAAAAAGGATGGAACAGTTTTTAAAACTCCAGTAACTCCATCTTGCATCCGTGGGTTTCACATCAATATCCTAAGCCCGCTATTCAAATAACAAGTATTTTTCATCTAAGTATTTCTACTAATTGTACTGGTAATTTATTTCCTTTATGTTGTTGCAGCCTTGCGTAAATACGGGGCAACCCAGGGAATTTCTCCTGCTTGCTCTTTACACAATGATGTGGGCCGTCCGCCTATAACTGTCGAAACGTGGATTTAACTTTCAGGAGTACTTTATGAATTACATTCAGTTTTCCCTTACCCTCGCAATCTCTCTCCTGATTGCGTTTCCCTCGTCGGCTGCAAACCCCTCTGGCGCAGAGTTGATGCTTCAGTCTCAGCAACGGCTTACCGGAATGCGCGAGGCGCTCGGCTTAAACGAGAACCATTCTTTTCAGTTACAAAATATGGAGCAGGACAATCTGGGACAGACGCACGTCCGGTTCCGTCAGCTCTACCACGGCATTCGCATCTGGGGCGGTGAAGTGATTACTCACACACAAAAAGACGGGACGGAGCTTCCCCCCACTTCCGCTCTGAAGCAGGATATTAAGGTCGATATAGAGCCGAAACTTTCTGCGACTGAGGTGCTGAACGTTGTCAAAACTGATCTTGCCCCACGCTTTGATTTCGCAGTCAAACCCGTGGTAGAGCTTGTGGTTTTTCCCGAAAAAGTTAGCCGTGTATTGCCACGCAAGGCGCTTGTCTCAAATAACCCGCTAAACGCCGAAGATTTTGTCACCGAGGT
>CAIQND010000642.1 GCA_903873045.1 uncultured Methylococcaceae bacterium
CGATGAAATTGTCAGTGCGCTTCATAAAAATGAAGGCGACTCATCGGTCTTGATTAGTGAAAATCCGTTATCGATAAAGCGCCTGGAATGGGAGCACCTGCAAAAAGTACTGATGCTGCATGACGGTAATATTTCAGCCGCTGCCAGAGCACTCAACATGCACCGGCGCACCTTGCAGAGAAAACTGGATAAAAAACCCGTCAGAGAATAAGTCAGGTTACGCAAACCCTGTATACAAATCACCACGAAGACACGAACAAAGAAACCAAAAAAACTTCGTGTCTTTGTGGTGAATAAAAAATCAAGCAGCCTTTCCCCTTTAACCTTACTAAAATATGTTTTCAAAAGAAATATTCGATCAGGATTGCCGGTTATGTAAACGCCTGGATGATTTTTTGTGTGAAGTAAAACAAAAGTATCCCGACTACCATGCCCGACCGGTCGCGCCTTTTGGCGATAAAAACCCCCGCTTATTGATTGTTGGTTTGGCTCCCGGACTGCATGGTGCCAATGCGACGGGGCGACCATTTACCAAAGATTATGCGGGACTACTGCTTTATGAAGCACTTTATGAATTTGGTTACAGCAATCAATTACTGTCTGAATCTTTGGCGGACGGCTTGGAGCTTAACCGTTGTCGAATTACCAATGCCGTTAAATGCCTGCCTCCGCAAAATAAACCAACGGGAACTGAGATCAACCAGTGCAATCATTTTTTGGCGGCCGAGTTAAAAGCCCTGCCGGAACAAGCGGTGATATTGGCTTTGGGTACGGTTGCGCATCAGGCCGTTTTAAAAGCCTGTAACCTAAAGCTGAGTAGCGCTCCCTTTACCCATAATGCACAACACACCTTGCCGGATGAACGCACACTGGTTGATTCTTATCATACCAGTCGTTATAACGTGCAAACTAAACGCTTGACCAAAGACATGTTTGCAGATATTTTTCGCAGAATTGGGCAGTTATTGGCTGATTGATAAAAGCTATAGTCCACGAAAAGCACGAAAAGAATCAAAGAAATACCAATCAGTAAATCTTACCCAAGGGAGATTGGTCCGGGCGCATCCGCTACTTGGGGGAGCGACTAAAAGATTGGGTTGCTCAGTTACTTAAAGCCCTCTCCAGCGGGAGAGGGAGCAAAGTTACTTGTGCCCTCCAAGTAGCGAATGCGCCCGATTGGTTCTGTAGTGTAACAATCTGATTTTTTTATTTCGCCTGAAATGGCCTGTTTTAGGTTTTTGTAAATGAATCACTGTTCAGTGATAAATATTTTTTTCGTGTCTTTAGTGCTTTTCGTGGACAATTTTTTTTATCTATCAGGCATTATTCAAAGTGGCTTATACTTTTTTCAGTTAAAATGTGCACAATATAGTAGGTGAGTTTTACAATTTGGATGATATGACTCTTTTTACCCGTTTTACCGCAGTTAATTTTTTTAAAAAGCTAAGTCGGTTGATTTTTCTGATAGGGTTTTTCAGTACCGCATCAGCCACAGAACATCATTTTTTGGTTCTTAATTATCACGACATTGTTGGTGCGGAAGGCGCTAAACCGCCTTTTAATTCAATGGATGTCAGTGTCGATCATTTTGAAGAGCATCTGGCGTGGCTGAAAAAAAATGGCTACCAGATTATCAGTATACAAACTATCCTTGATGCGTCAGTAGGCAAGATTGAGTTGCCTGTTAAGGGCGCGTTATTAACCTTTGATGACGGCTATCAAAGTTTTTATACCC
>CAIQND010000643.1 GCA_903873045.1 uncultured Methylococcaceae bacterium
AGTATCAAAATCATGATCAACTGCCGTAGGTATTTGTTGAATCAAGGCGACACGATGCAGGATTTGTAACATCTGCTGTAATACATCGCTAAAGTCAGGGCTTAAATTGGCAATATCATTGATTTTATCTAAAATGGCCGCAGCATCACCCTGAGCCAAGGCGATTAACAGATCATCAACCGGTTGCAATGCCACCGTACCAAGCATGGCTCTAACGTCTTCTGTGGGCACTTTACCATCGCCATAAACGATAGCTTGATCCAACAAACTTAAACCATCCCGCATACTGCCATCAGCAGCACGGGATAATAATTTTAATGCAGCCGCTTCAAATTCAATGTTTTCCTGTTGAAGTATAAATTCCATTTGGGAAAAAATCTGGGCAGGTAACAAGCGCTTTAAATTAAATTGCAAGCAACGGGACAGGACGGTAACAGGGATTTTATGAGGATCTGTGGTCGCCAACAGGAATTTTACATGCGGTGGGGGTTCTTCCAGGGTTTTTAACAACGCATTAAAACTATGCCCGGACAGCATGTGAACTTCATCAATGATATAAACTTTATAGCGGCCATGACTGGGCGCGTATTGGGCGTTATCGAGCAAATCGCGGGTATCTTCCACTTTGGTGCGCGAGGCAGCATCAACTTCGATTAAATCTAAAAATCGGCCTTCATCAAGCTCCCGGCATACGCTACAGGTGCCACAAGGATTAAAGTCCTGAAGGTTTTCGCAATTAATGGCTTTGGCAAGGATTCTGGCTATGGTGGTTTTGCCTACGCCGCGAGTTCCGGTAAATAAATAGGCGTGATGAAGTCGATTATGCTGTAAAGCGTTAATTAACGATTTAACGACATGCTCTTGTCCGACAACTTCTGTGAAATTATGAGGGCGCCATTTTCTGGCGAGTACCTGGTAATTCATTGCAGGCTCGCAAAGTAGTGACTATATTGGGCGGTAATCGTACCAGCCACATCCCGGCACACGAATCTGCTGCTACCGTTGCTTCCTTCCGGACCTGGCGGGGTTTACAGCGTATCGTTGCGAGAGGACCGACACGATCACCATTATGCTTTAGCCGTACTGGCTAAAGAACGTTATTATCAATGAAAACATTTGATAACACAAGCCATGAAGTGATATTTTTTAAAAAAATTAATTCAAGGGGCGATTTCCACAAAAAATAATCCCAAATAACTCAGCCAGAACTACCCAAATCAAAAAACAACTGTTGCCTTAAAAATTCCGGAATACGTCGTTCTAACCAATAATCTGGTTTAAACGGAATTTCGCCGGCAATAAATCCTACATGCCCGCCTCCTTGGGTAATTTCCAGATGAACGCTTGCTGATAATTCATCCAGATCAGGAAGCACGTCTTTAGTCATAAAAGGATCATCAACGGCTTGAATTAACAAGGTTCTTATCGCTATCGATTTAAGAAACTGGCGGGAGCTGGAACGTTGATAATAGTCGTGTACATTTTTAAAGTCATGTAACTTGGCCACAACCCGGTCATCATATTGCCAAAATGATTTAATACCCGATAAATCACCTAACCGTTCAATTCTACTGGCTTCCAGCCGCTTCCCCTGCCTTTCTAAATGCCGTTGTTTTTCCTGGATATGCTGCTTTAATTCATCCAGCAACTTTTTACGATAAAGTCTGGAAAAGCCGCCATCCAGCTTAGTCGCACACGCACTTAATACTAAAGGCACAGAAACGGCTATCGCGGCAAATAACGACAGTTGATTGCCTTGCTCACCCAGCCATTTTAGCAGTACATTACCGCCCAATGAAAAACCGACCGCCGCGAAAAGCGTATCCGGTTCACGCTGGCGCAAGGTTTGGTAAAGAAAATGAATATCTTCCGTCTCACCGGAATGATAACACCGCGCTGAATAATTCAATTCACCACTGCACCCCCGAAAATTTAACGTAACACTTCTAAAGCCTTGCTGCAATAAAGTGTGCTGTAAGCCTTTTATATAAACGGATTGAGAACTGCCCGTCAAACCATGCAACAAAATAATTAACGGTTGCCTGCCCTCCCCACACCAATCGATATCAATAAAATCACTGTCGGGCGTTATTAAACGCTCACGTCGTAACACAGGTGCTGGAGTTTTGCGGATTAATGCAGGATATAACGTTTGTAAATGGGCGTTATTTAACCACCAAGCGGGTTTAAATGTCGTATTGATTAACATAAAATCTTAACTACTTACATTGAGTGGGGTACATCATCAAAAATACAATTAATTTTTACTTAATAAACTAATACCTTCGCCAAAAGCAAGACAGCCCTGACGTGAGGTCTGCCGATCTTTGTGGCATTGATAATTGGGTTGTCGATTAAAAACTCACTTGGCAAAAATGTCAAACAGTTTTTAATCCAGCACTGGTATTTGCTGACTATGGAAACGATTTTCAGAACCCGCATACTCTTAATATTCATACCTTGGAGCAGTCACATTGTAATCATTCACACCCCGGCTAATTTTTTTCATTACTCATGACTATATGTTATTATTTTGGCTAAAAACAAACCTTTAAAATATGGCACTCAGCGATCACGATTTACGACAACTTGACAAAGAAGTGATTGACTCACTTCCGGTTGATGGTGTCAAAAATTTAGCGAATATATTGCTGCTTGATCTTAAAGAGGCGCGTGAAAGGCTCAATCAAAATTCTCAAAACAGCTCAAGACCACCCAGCACTGAGGTGCCGTGGGATAAAGCATCAGGGCATAGCAATTATGATGCGGATGAAGCTACTGAGAGCGACAAGCCTGAGCCAGCGACCGAAGAGGAAGCTTTAAAAGAAGCCCTGCAAGCAGATGGCACTGATATCTCAAATGAAGATTTACCAGAAGAAAAGTAAGTATTCACCTCCCCCTTTGAAAAAGGGGGATCGAGGGGGATTTATCTAATAAAATCTCCCCTAACCCCTCTTTTTCAAAGAGGGGGACTGGATTGTTACTTTTCAGAAGCGTTTAAGGACGCTCAAGGTGAGGCTGAGATTGCTACAAAGCGTGATATTGATGATGTACGACGTGATATTGATGACTTACACCGTGATATGGATGCACGATTTATCCAGTCTGAACAACGTCTAATTATAAAGCTGGGACGCTTATGGCTCTTGCCATTGGCATTGTTGCTGCATTGGTTAAGCTGCTTTAATGGGCGCATGATTGCTATTAAAAAACTTTGAATATTGCGAGACCTGATCCTGTTATTTCTATAGATCTTTAGTAAATCAGTTATATGCAGCATGCAGAATTGGCTACCCGCTTAAAGTGGGACAAATAAGAAAATTAGGCTACCAACTAAGGCGGGACACTGAGCAGCAGAATGATTCGCCAAGTACCAAAAAGTCTTAAGTATTCAAGCCTCTTTTTCAAAGAGGAGGACTAAATAAGTACTCCCAAAGAGCGAATAATATGATGTTTGTATAACATTGATCGTTAAATCCTGTTCCGTTAGGCACAAAATATAGGTAGAATATATGAA
>CAIQND010000644.1 GCA_903873045.1 uncultured Methylococcaceae bacterium
CGTGTGCTCTTCCGATCTGCTTATCTTTTTCGGATAGACTATCGAACACTTCTTGCATTTTTTTTTCAATTTCTATTGAGTAAGCAGGCTGCATTATAAGTTTTGGGGTAATGTTTCAGTTCTTTAATTTTACCGCATTACAACGACTACTTGCTCAAGTTATTTCGTGCTCGTTCCTTACTTAAGTTTGCATCATTTAAGATTGCCATCCATGGCAACTGGATCCCGGCAATCCCTCGCTTCGCTCTCCCGGCCAGAATGACGGACTTTTTGGTACTTGGCGAATCATTCTTCTACTCAGTGTCCCGTCTTAGTTGGTAGCCAAAAAACAAGGCTTAAGCTGGCAACATCCAGACCCTAAGTATTTCAGCAAGATACTGAATAAGGTAAAGATATGAAATACCTCAGGGCCAGACCCCTTATTAAAAACACATATTTGCATTAATGATGAGAATTTTGAGACAGGGATCGTTAAGGCAATAGAGTGGTATTTAAACAAATAATCACACACTTCTAGTGTGTACGTGATTTGACTTTATCTTTGAGAATTAAAAATACTATCAATGTCTCTGTTACCGTGAAGGATACGTATAACATCGATGCCTGTTTGCGAAGGGCGATAAAAAATTAAATACGAATCGACTGGGAATTTATACAGTTTGCAGTATTCTTCTCTCTGAACCCCAAGCCCGGGGGAACTTGCTAATAGTTCGCATTTTTGCTTTAGCATTGTCATATATTGGGACGCAATTCCGGATTTATCTTTGGCAATGAAATCGCGTATTTCTTTTAAATCGTTTAGAGCCAGTGGGGTAAATCTTGCGCTTGCCATAATGATGATGCGGCTTTAAATGACACCATTGAAAGCAGTGTCGCTATCAATCAATAGTCCTTGGTCGGCTTGGTGAATGCCGGCATTTAAATCGTTTTGCAACACTTGTAGTTTTAACTGTTGGTAAGCCTTGTATTCACTATCAGAGAGTATGACTGCGACGGGGCGACCTTTTTTCTCAATAGTCACTGGGTTGCGTTGAGCCATATCGAGTAATGCACCAAAATGTGTTTTGGCTTCTGTTGACGTCATGTTGATCATTGTATTCAATCCGTAATGGTTAAAATGATTGTTTTAATCATTATGGCTGTGACGGATAATTTATACAAGGGTATTTTCAGAAAAATCATTAATGGGGTCATATAGAAAAACAGGGGACAAAATAAAGGGATCGCATCCCTTTTTAATCAAGCCTATTTGCATCAATAAAACTGAACAAAGCAATTCTCTGCCTGATGTTATGTTGCGTGTTATCAGGGTAGAAAATTTTCTACCCCTACGGATTTCTACCAGAAGCGTGACGGGGTTTATAACCCATACGCATCAAGCTAAGCCAAAATACTGTTGATTTAAGTCATTCACATTTTAATGTTTAAAAATAATACTATATTTTTCAATGTGTTGAATTCATGTGTTTTTTGATAAGTACATGGATTTGATAGTAATAGGGC
>CAIQND010000645.1 GCA_903873045.1 uncultured Methylococcaceae bacterium
ACCATCATACAAACCAATGCGATGGTTATAACAACCGCCACAGGCCACTGCATATTTTTGCGCATTTCTTAAGCCCGGAATGGTTTTACGGGTATCCAGCACTTTACAATCCGTACCGGCAACTGCATCCGCATACTGCCTTGACACTGTTGCCGTCGCCGACAAAAGCTGCAAAAAATTTAACGCCGTCCGCTCACCGGTTAGCAAACCTCTAGCCAGGCCGCTGACTTTACACAGCATCGTGTCTTTTTTAACAGCCTCGCCTTCTGCTACCAGCCAACTAATAATCACATTGGCATCCAGATGCTTAAAGACCGCATCAAACCACGCCTGACCACACACGACCATGTCTTCCCGCGTAACCACTTCTGCAAGTGCTTTTGCCGCTTCAGGAATAATGGCGGCTGTTATATCGCCGGAACCTATATCTTCATCAAGAAAATATTTTATGTCTATAATATCTAACGGAACTGTCATGAGCTTATGTAATGGCAAATTAATAAAGTGTTTTTATCGGGCATTTCTGTAACGAAATACAATAACGCAATTGAGCAAATCAATCGAGCTTGATTTCTTTGGACGGATACAAAAATAATCGACAAGTTTTAGTGTTTTTTATAAAAAATGGGATGATAGCACTTAATTTACCACGTATACTTAGCATCGTGATTGCTTTTGAAAATAAGCTTTAGGAGATAACAAACACTCAATTTAATAACAGGGCTGTATGGCCGATTTCAAATAAATCATAGTAACGGTTTAAGGCGGGCGATGAAATTTTCGAATTTAAAATATAAGCCCCAAGCCACGCTTTCCACTGAAGAAATGCTGCAAATAAGCCAAGAAATTAATTTAGCGTTTACTCCAATTTTTTCCGTCGAAATTGCAACCCCTGCTTGTCAACATCCACTTTCCTCAAAGGAAATGCTTCAAATCAGCGACACAATCAGTCTGGACTTCGCGCCCAGAGCCTCCAACAACACACAAAATCTGGTACTCTTACCTGTCGATCCCGATCATCTTCATGCCTACTGGAATTTGGGTGATGACCATCCAGTCAGCACGCCAAAAACTGATCCCGTCCAACCACTAACATTAAGAATCTATTCGGAGCCTGACAACCTTGCCGATACACTCAAAAAAAAGCCCTACTTTGATATTACTGTTGAGGGCGCTCAGTCTCAAAAAAACATTATCTTACCTCAGCATTTTCATCAAACCACTTATAGCGCAACCCTAGTCAAGCACTATCAAAATGACAGCCAAGCGCCCTTGGCTTCTTCCAACATCACTCACGTCCCACCAGGAAAAGTAATGCAGCATTCAGCTAAAGACAGACCTATAGAGGTTAAATCTACGGCGCAACCCGTCAAAATCAGTCAGGGAACCTCTTTTTACAAAAACAACAGCGCCTCCGGCCAAGGCATTAATCAGTAGCCGCATGAAAACAGGATTTCTTAGCATTATACTGCACGCGCACCTTCCTTATGTGCGGCACCCGGAGCACGAAAGCTTTTTTGAAGAAAACTGGTTGTTCGAAGCCATTACCGAATGCTATATTCCACTAATCGGTGTACTTGATCGACTGCAACAAGACCAGGTGGATTATCGGCTGACACTCTCGCTGTCACCGACGCTAATTGCCATGTTGCGTGATGAGTTGTTAAAGACACGCTATCTAAAGTATCTGCATAAATTACTGGAACTGGCCGAAAAAGAAACCATCAGAACGCAAGACCAACCTGAGTTTCAAAAACTGGCACAGTAT
>CAIQND010000646.1 GCA_903873045.1 uncultured Methylococcaceae bacterium
CCATACACCTTCGCAATCGCAAATCCAAGGCCAAAGAAAAACCAGCGTCAGAATTCAGTCCCCCTCTTTGAAAAAGAGGGGTTAGGGGAGATTTTATTAGATAAATCCCCCTCTGCCCCCTCGCTATGCTCTCCCCCTTTTTCAAAGTGGGAGAGCATAGCGAGGGGGCTTGAATACTTACCCGGTTTTTACCAGGCATAATTGAGGAAAAAAAATGCGATTGACACTACTTATTCTGGGCAGCCTTTTTTCTGCCTTGGCCTCTGCCGATATTTATAAATGTACGGATGCCAAGGGCAAAACAGGGTATCGCTCAAGTCCTTGTGAAACAGAACGCGGAAATGTTAAGCTTAATATAAAAACAGGCACTTCTACCCCGACTGACGGCACCGATAACCCGGCGGATTTAGTGCAAAAAGAACAACAGGCTGCACTCGAAAAACAAAAGCTTGAACAAGAACAATTACAAAAAAAACAGGCTAACATAAACAAGGAAGCTATGATTGAAAGTGCAAAAAATCAGTTTCTTATCAAAAACAACCCAGACAAATTTTCACCTTACGCGATTCCTCCTTACGACTCTGAAAAACTGCCGGCTTGGGTCAAGCCCTATCAAACCCGATTAGCCGACATTGAACGACTAAGAAGACAAGCCGCAGAGAAAGCCCTGGTATCTCGCCAGTGCATCCGTGTTGAATCGGTAGAATTGGAGAGTAAAAGCACTCAAGATGCGCTACTGTTTGTAATCAATTGCAGCAGCGGAAAATCATTTTATTTTAAAGAACAAGAGCTACCGAAGTAATGACCGACATGAATTCATCAAAAACCATCTTAATAACCGGCTGCTCTTCCGGCATCGGCTACAGCGCGGCCGTCCTTTTAAAAAACAGGGGACATCACGTCATTGCTACCGCAAGAAATCCAGCCGATGTCGCACGTTTAAAACAGGAAGGCTTTACCGCACTTCAACTGGATTTGGCGGACAGCGAAAGCATAAAACTAGCTGTCAATCAGGCACTTGACTTAACCGGCGGCACGCTTGATGCGCTATTTAATAATGGCGCTTTTGGTCAACCGGGCGCAGTTGAAGATCTAACCCGCGATGTGCTCAAGTATCAGTTTGAAACCAATTTTTTTGGTACTCACGAACTGACCAATCGACTAATTCCGGTGATGCGCAAACAAGGTCACGGACGCATTATCTATAACAGCTCGGTATTGGGACTGGTTGCAATGCGCTATCGCGGCGCTTATAACGCCAGCAAGTTTGCTCTTGAAGGGCTGGCAGATACCTTGCGCCTGGAACTTTACGGCACCCACATTCATGTTTCACTGATAGAGCCGGGGCCTATATTAAGTCACTTTAGAGAGAATTCGTACGCACTTTATAAAAAGAATATTGATCCTGCGCACAGTTTTCATCAAGCGGCCTACCAAGCAATGGAAGACCGCTTACAAAAAGAAGGCGCTGCGGTTCCGTTTACCTTGCCTGCCAAAGCGGTTGTCGACAAAGTCATACACGCACTGGAAGCCAAAAAACCAAAAATACGTTATTACGTCACGTTTCCCACTTATTTATTTGCTGTTCTTAAACGCATTCTGCCTATATCCTGGCTGGATGCCCTACTCAGAAAGGTTTAACTTATGCAAGATTTGGACGAAATCATCATTTATTGCCCTTATTGCGGCGAAGCACTGGATGTATTAATCGATACCTCAGCGGGTTCGCAGCAATATTACGAAGACTGTGCG
>CAIQND010000647.1 GCA_903873045.1 uncultured Methylococcaceae bacterium
CGTGATCACGTAATATCAAAAATCAAATGGTTATGAGGCATTTTTAAAATCTGAGGATATGCACTGTAACCATTTTTTAGCACCTAAAATGCTGTAACAGGGGAGGTATTTATTAATTTGCATATAAAACAATCGGTTAGGGATGTTACAAAAACGAAAAAGTGGTTATTATTTTAGAATCTGCCAAGTGATTAATAGATTATATCATATTGTTATTTAACAACTTTATTGATCACGCCAAAGTCAGAAGAGCCGGTAATTATTCAGTCCTCTTCTTTAACAAAGAGGGGGTAAGGGAGATTTTATTAAATAAATCCCCCTCTGCCCCCTCGCTTTGCCCTCCCCCTTTTTCAAAGGGGAGGTGAATACTTACGGACGAACGCCTTTAGCTTGAAACTTTCGTCAGCATTTTTTTGGTTACAAAGCGGTTGTTTCCAGCGATAAAATAAATTCCCATTCTGCTTCGGTCACCGGCATGATGGATAAACGATTGCCCCGCCTTAACAGCACCATGCCTTCCAGTTCCGGGCGTGGTTTTAATTCTTTAAGGCTAATGGTACGGGATAATGTTCTGACATATCTAACATCAACCATTATCCAGTGGGGGTTGGCATGATCGCTTTTAGGGTCAAAATGAGGATCATCAGCATCAAAGGCGGTAAAATCAGGGTAGCCCTCTTTAACGACTTCCATAATTCCAACAATGCCGGGTTGGTCGCAGTTTGAATGATAAAAAAAGACCGGGTCACCTAGTTTCATGGCATCTCTCATCATATTTCTGGCCTGATAATTACGCACGCCATCCCAATGTTCGGTTTGGTCAGGTCTGTTGTAAAGATCATTAATGCCAAACACATCGGGTTCAGATTTCATTAGCCAGTAGTTCATGGTTTGTTCCATAAAAAGCCTGTAACTATATCAGCCACCCTTCTTTTTTCCTCTTATTTTCGATTGCTGATAGGTTGAATGTAAGACCAGATTTTAAGATAAATCAGGTCTAATCAATGATCTTGGGGTTTAACATAAGCGCTTGGAGTAGGTTAATCATTATAATCAGATTAAAATCTCAACATTTAGACAAGACCTAGGCTGATAAAAATAAGCTATTAATTACATATTTATTAGTAAAAAAGTGATATCGTTTATGTTCCATTTAGGGAACAATTAACCATACCATGTTAAAGCAAAATCATTATAAAAGCCCGATACGAAAATTAGTCAATTTTTTTGAAAAAAGCGCCCAAAATAAAGCACGTAGGGGATGCCAATTATTTTTAAGGAATGCTCTGAATGGTTGATAAAAAGGGCTGCCTACTTAAGGCGGGACAGTTTAAGGTTAAACCGTTCGCTGAGCGGAGTCGAAGCGGACAACTCGCTTCGACTCCGCTCAGTGAACGGTCTCTTTTGATAATACTGTAAGGCCCGATAATCGAATTAAGCTTGGTTCTTTACTGGCCAAAATTGGTCTTGAAGTGGGATATATCAAAGCGGTTATACCGACCTTGAAAATCAGCGTAAACGTGAAGCCACTTGTGGCTATCAACTTAAGGCGGGACACTGAGCAACAGAATGATTCGTCAAGTACCAAAAAGTCCGTCATTCCGGCAGGGAGAGCGAAGCGAGGGTTGGCCGGAATCCAGTTGCCATGGATGGCAATTACAAAGCATACAATTGATTTATAGACACTTCGATTTGTCGGGTTACGCTGTCGCTAACCCGCGACTAACGTTGCAAATTACGACGCGCATAAGGGTAGAAAATTTCTACCCTTACAACCTATTGTTACTCTTTCTGGGTTCACCATGATTGTTCATAGTAAAAAGTGTCCCGCCTTAAGTTGGTAGCCAAACTTGCGATAGACATTTCGCCAGCATCGGGGAGAAGTTTGTAACCAGGATCCAGTCGAACCCTGAATAAAGCGGCCTGCCCATAGCTAGTCTCTTCAATGGTAATATGTCCTGAATTTTTGGAAAGAAATTGATAAGTCTTTTGCGCATCAGGATATTTGTCTCTCTCGGCGGTTACTTCGTGATAAACAATGTCCGTTAAAACCACCTGTACACCCGGCTTAAACTCAAGCAGCAAATCTAATGCATCAGCCATTGAAAGCGATATTAATGGGCCTGAATCAGCAATAACCAGCTTAATCATTATGCAACCTTATCTAAAATATCTGAAATACCGGCAGACATTTTTTTGATCTCGTCATCCGGTAAGCGAGGCATCGGGATTGCCAGGTATTTAGCATCTTGCAGTAATTCACGGTACAGGTTGTAACCCCCGTTTTTCAGGGCAATAGTCCTGTTAATTTTGCCATTAAAATAGCTTTCGATAATTTTGCGTTTAACCTGCCAGACATCAGGCAGTTCCGGTTCTTTTAGCGCATTGGAGACAATAACGAAAGGATGTCCGTTTTTCATAATCGTAACATCCTCCATTTTCGCGGTATCAATTAGCTCGCCAAAGTTTTGCTTGGCTTGGCTTGGCTTGGTTAGCGGTAAATGTTTTTATAATACCACCTTAACATTAATTACAGCGCCCATAATAGGCGATAATATTAAACATACAAACAAACAACAACCTAAAAAATAGACAATCCCCAGGTGAGCTGAAATTCAACACGACTTCAGACTCCACCAGTCTTTTTGCAATTAACGTTTACGGTTTTAAACTATACCCACTCAACCTGCAAACCTGCACGACCTGCTGCTTCACATTGACGTTTATCAGAAGAAATAAAAACATCTGCTTTTAAAGCCACTGCACTGCCAATATGTAGAGCATCCATACCACGTAATACATTGTTTTCGAGACTTAAAATCGCTTGTGATAATACCAAGGGAGTAAGGCCGCATAGCGCAGCATCTTCAATATCAGCCATTAACAATGATTTTAATTGTCGATATTGTCCATCGGTGATTTTACCTTCTCTTTGCAAGCGACAAAAAGCAGAAATAATCTCGGGTAACGCAATACCGGACAAACCAATTTCCGTTGCCTTGTCACACCACTCCATCACTTTGTCAGTTCCGGATTCATTAACATAGCGCTTAACAAACGCTGAGGTATCAAAAAAAACAAGCATGTTTAACCTCAAACAATGGCATTACGTTCTTCTAAAATCATTTGGCTAACAGATACACCATCCAATACCAAGGGTTGCACCTTGCGTTGCTTCCAGGAGGGTAAATCAGGAACAATGGGAACGATGTCGGCAATGGGTTTACCATTACGCAGTACCCGAACTGACTCACCAGACTCAACCATATCAAAATACTGTTTGGCGTGGTTACGCACTTCTGTAAAACTGGCTTGTCTCATGGTAATCTCCTAAATGTACAAAGTAATGTACATAATATATATATACAAAATACTATTGTCAAACCAACAAGCGGTTAATCCAATCGCTTGTTCATTTGGGCAACGCGGGGCTATCTGTGAGCGTTTAAAATATCTCAAAGTGGTTATACCGACCTTGAAAATCAGCGCAAACGTGAAGCCCTGGAAAATATTTACTCGTTCCCAAGCTCCGGCTCTCGTCGTTATGCATAAGTGTAACCGTCATACTCGCCGGGAAGCGGGTATCCAGTGCCAGGGACGGTAATTTCAAATACATCCATGTAGCCTATAGGGGTAGAGAAGAGCTTTTTTCTAAGCTCTCCCCTCCCTCCGAACCGTGCGTGCAGTTCTCCCGCACACGGCTCTCCAGTCGATAGTTTCCTCATCGGGATCGGCTCGCTTCCGCATGGGCTTCATACATTGTGA
>CAIQND010000648.1 GCA_903873045.1 uncultured Methylococcaceae bacterium
GAACCCTCACCCACCGCCGTTCCCATCAATAAGCCAGTCATTGCAACTAAACCTAAACCTGAGCTTATTGTTAAGCCAAAAACCATCAAGAAAGAGTTATCTACTGATAACCTTCCACAAGATTCAACGCTAAGACGACATGCTGTCGCGCATTTACGTAGCTTGATTGAATCGCTTAATCCAGTTTGTCCCTCTGACTCTACTTTAAGCCGTCATTATGACGCGCTCATTAATGCCGACATTGAACAATGCATTACCGATAAAGGCGCAATCGAGCGTTTATTGGTTACTGTTGAAGCTCATAAAAAAGCATTGCCTCAATCAGTTACAGCAGCGATTGAACCCGTGGTCAACGCAGAAATTAGTGTTGAAGAAACAGTTGTTCAGGCCGAAGCGCCTGAGTTGGAAGAAACAGTCCTTCAAGCAGAAGTACCCGTGTTGGAACCAGTCGTCATCAACGCCGCTGATGAAGAAAGTATTCCGCTTCCACCCACTGATTCAACTTTACGCCGTCATTACGATACGATGATTGACTATGAACTAAACAGCCTGTTGGAAGGCAAATAAGTTTAGTCACTTCACAAAAGCCAGGATGGGCTGACGATAAAAAGTCCATCCTGAATCACTCTCCCAGTCTATTTGCAAGTCGCCAAAATGGATTGCCCCAAAACATCGGCATGACTTTCCAGCAAGGTAAAGTTTTCTTTGGCACGGGTAATGGCGGTGTAGACCAGTTCTCGCGTGAGCACCGGACTTCTGGTTTCAGGCAGAATCAACGCCAGATGGTTAAACTCGGAGCCTTGGGATTTATGCACCGTTATGGCGAATGCAGCTTCCACATCCGGTAGCCGCATCGGTGATATCCAAATAATCTTCACGTCATCGCGTGAGTCTTCGCTGGGAAAAGCCACCCGCAGCTTCCCGGTGCTGTCTTTAAGCGTCATGCCCACATCGCCATTCATCAAACCCAGATTATAATCGTTGCGCGTAATCATAACCGGGCGACCTTCATACCAAAGCGCCGGTTTTTGTTTGGGAAACAACCATTGTTCCATGCGCTGATTTAAACCTTCCACACCCCAAGCGCCGCGACGCAAGGCACAAAGCACCTGAAAGGTATCAAAGGCATCCAGCACTTGCTTGGCCCAGTAATTATAGTGCGTACTCTCCGTAGGGCGTTTTCTCTGAATAACATCCAGATAATAACCGTAGCCTTGACGGGCATTGGGTTTGCCGTTGTCGTCCACACCCGCATTGGCTAAAACCAACTGCTTTAAATGGTTGTCCGCAGGATGGGTCAACAGGATGCGACTAAGATCCTGATAGCGTGCAGTATCTTTTAAAATGGCCTGGGCCTGTTCGGCATTTCCCTGATTGACTGCCTTGGCTAATTGCCCGATACCGCTGTGCTCACCAAATCGATGACTATAGCGCAGCATAACCGTTTGCTGGTTTATGGCTGAACCAACGGTGGCGGGTTCATCGAGCACTTCGTCAATATAGGGTCTAATCCAGGCGCGGGTTTGTTCATCGTAGGCTTGGTTTTCTGCGCCATGACATAAATCGCCCATCACCGAACCCGCTTCAACAGAAGCCAATTGATCCTTATCACCCAGCAATATTAATTGGGCTGATTCAGGCAGTGCATCCAGCAATGACGCCATCATTTCCAAATCAATCATGGACGCTTCATCAACAATGACAATGTCTGCCACCAAGGGATTATTTCGATGATGGACATAATGCCGCGAGTCGTGCCGACTACCCAGCAACCGATGCAAGGTGCTCGCCTTTTTGGGAATACACTGTTTAAGGTCATCAGGTACCGCCAGTTTTTCCAAGGCTTTGCTAATGGATTCACTCACCCGCGCCGCCGCTTTTCCGGTCGGTGCCGCCAGCAAAATAACCAGCTTGCGGGTATTGTTGGATTCGTCATTAGCCAGCTTAAGAAGCAAGGCCAACAGCTTGGTTAAGGTGGTGGTTTTACCGGTGCCAGGACCCCCGGTAATAATGGCAAAGCGTGCCCGCAAAGCCAATAGGCAGGCAATTTTTTGCCAATCGGGATTTTCGGGGCTTTTGGACGCAAACAAACTCTGTAATTGCGCCTGTAAGGCTTCCGGCAGATCGGCTCTAACAGGTTGCAAACGCTGTTGAATCGCTTGATCCAGTATTTGCTGATACTGCCAATAACGCCGTAAATATAAGCGGTTGCCCTCTAAAACCAGAGGTGTATTGCCCAGCCCTGATCCGACCAACCCTGAGTTGTTCAATGCCGCTTGCCAGTGTTCCAGGTCATAAGCGTTAAGCGCGGAAAACTCTGCCAGCGCTTCGTCAGACTCGGACAAATTATCATCATCACCGGGAATAGCCAGCGTTAGACCAGGTTGTTGACACAACTTTTCAAGATCCAGATAGACATCTCCCCGACCCAATTGATGACTGACCAGTGCGCCGGCCCAAAGTACCGGATCACTCGCATCGGCATCCTGATCCAAAAGAAAGCGCACAAAAGCCCTGTCCATCAGATTTAACCAACCCAGACTGATCCATTTATCCAGACTTTCAAGCACTGATAACCCCGATTTCATGCCATTTCTCCGTGACGGGCCGAACCCAAAAACAGACTATCCAAACCTTCAATTAATGCCTTGGGCGGTTTATCAAATAC
>CAIQND010000649.1 GCA_903873045.1 uncultured Methylococcaceae bacterium
GCTACCCTTAGAGCTTCAGCAGAATATCTAACATTATGATGTTCTTCAAAGCGTGATTTAAGGCCTTTTAAAATCAGAATCGTATCTTCAACGGAAGGCTCTAGTATATCGATTTTCTGGAAGCGACGTGCCAAGGCGTGGTCTTTCTCAAAAACACCGCGATACTCCTGATAAGTCGTAGAGCCAATGCAGCGTAACTGACCGGAAGCAAGTACCGGCTTAATTAAATTAGAGGCATCCATAACCCCGCCAGAAGCAGAACCGGCACCGATGATGGTATGAATTTCATCAATAAATAAAATGGAATCCGGTTCTTTTTTAAGCTGATTCATCAGGGATTTAAGACGCTTTTCAAAGTCGCCCCGATATTTGGTGCCGGCAACGAGTGCGCCCAAATCCAGTGAATAGATCACACTATTCATTAGAATTTCAGGGACATTTTCTTCAACGATTCTTTTTGCCAGGCCTTCAGCAATCGCGGTTTTACCAACGCCCGCCTCGCCGACCAATAAAGGATTGTTTTTACGGCGACGGCAAAGCGTCTGAATGGTTCTTTCCAGCTCAAGCTCTCTGCCGATTAACGGGTCAATTCGACCTTGTAAGGCTTCTTCATTAAGATTGGTGGTATATTTTTCCAAAGGACTGCCTGCTTCGCTATCCGTATTGCCCGCTTCCGATGCACGCTCATTGGACGCATCATTATCCTGATCGGTTTTGGAAATTCCGTGCGCCAAATAATTAACCACATCCAAGCGTGATACATCCTGTTTATTCAGCAAGTAGACTGCGTGAGAATCCTGCTCGCTAAATAAGGCGACGAATAAATTGGCACCGGTCACTTCTTTTTTATCGGATGCCTGAACATGAAAAACAGCGCGTTGCAATACTCGCTGAAACCCCAGTGTAGGCTGCGTTTCTCGCTGAATACCCAAAGGAATGAAGGACATGGTTTCATCAATAAATTGAATCAATTGCACCTGTAGGGATTTAATATCGCAACCGCAGGCTTTCATGATGGCTTCTGCGGAGCTGTTATCGAGCAATGCCAGTAATAAATGCTCAACGGTGATAAATTCGTGACGTTTATCATGCGCGTTTTTAAAGGCGGTATTTAACGTGACTTCAAGTTCTTTACTTAACATAAACGCTCCAGATTTACACTTCTTCCATCGAGCACATCAACGGATGTTGATTTTCTCGTGAATAATCGTTGACTATATACACTTTGGTTTCAGCAACATCTTTAGTATAGATTCCACAGACTCCCACCCCTTGAGTATGTATTTGCAGCATAACCTGTGTTGCTTTTTCTTCAGGCATGGCAAAAAAATCCATCAAAATTTCAATTACAAAATCCATGGGCGTAAAATCGTCATTTAACAAAATGACTTTGTACAGGGGCGGCCTTTTTAACTTGGGCTTGGCTTCTTGAACAGCCAAGCCGTCATCATTATATTTGAACGGATCAAAATCGGGCATAATAAGCAAATAACCAAATAAAAAATACTGTTAAGTACCTGACATAGTGCCAATATTAATATATTTCAAGCTTGGACACATAACAAATTAAATCATAAAAAGCAGGATATGCAGGGATTATTGTGAACCCTGGATTTAACTTTACTCCGTTAAACCTTTTTTACCAACATAAGTTCCTAATATCTAGTAACATATTAGTTTTTATTAAAATCGGAAATCATCAATGGTTTGGAAACCACACGTTACCGTTGCAGCGGTTATCGAAAGGGATAATCGCTTTTTGCTCGTTGAAGAGGAAACCCCACACGGCCTGCAATTCAATCAACCCGCCGGACATTTTGAAGAAAATGAAGACCTGATTGCTGCTGTCAAGCGTGAGGTGAATGAAGAAACGGCTTGGCATTTTGAGCCAGAGCACTTTATTTCCATACAGCTTTGGCGCAGAAATCCAACGCTGCCCACCTTTATTCGGGTTTGTTTTTCCGGCAGGTGTCATAGCCATAACCCGGAACAATTACTGGATGAAGGCATCGTCGCAACACACTGGCTTACCCGTGACGAAATTGCCGCGCAGCAACATCGATTACGCAGCCCTTTGGTACTGTGTAGTGTAGATGAATACTTGAGCGGTCAACGCTATCCTTTATCCCTGATAAAATCATTTCTTGATCTTGATCTTGACCATGAGTAAAAACATAATCGTTGGCATGTCGGGGGGGGTTGATTCTTCTGTGACGGCCTTGCTACTGCTGGAACAGGGGCATCAGGTCACTGGTTTATTCATGAAAAACTGGGAAGAAGATGACGGCACGGAATATTGTACTGCCATGGAAGACCTCGCTGACGCGCAACAAGTCTGCGATAAACTGGGCATAGAACTCAAAACCGTCAATTTTGCCGCCGAATACTGGGATGAAGTCTTTGAAGTTTTCCTGGCTGAATTTAAAGCCGGGCGTACGCCAAATCCCGATATTTTATGTAACAAACACGTAAAATTTAAAGCGTTTCTAAATTATGCGATTGAAGACTTGGGTGCAGAATACATTGCTACAGGACACTATGCGCGTGTTGCATCATTCCCAAGCCGGAGCGATGGCAACGAGGATGAGTTTTTCTTGTTAAAAGGACTCGACCCGAATAAAGAACAAAGTTATTTTCTTTATACACTGGGACAAAAAGCCTTGTCGAAAACCCTGTTTCCCATTGGGCATCTGCACAAACCCGAAATCCGGATACTCGCAGATAAAGCCGGCTTTGCCAATAGTCGTAAAAAAGACAGCACAGGCATCTGTTTTATCGGTGAGCGTAAATTTACCGAATTTTTACAACGTTACCTACCGACCCAACCGGGTGAAATGCGTACGCCGGAAGGCCAATACATTGGCAAACATTCCGGCTTAATGTATTACACCTTCGGGCAACGCCAAGGAATGGGTATAGGCGGCGTTAAAAATGCCCCCGATGAACCGTGGTATGTATTGGATAAAGACCTTGAAAATAATATATTAATCGTAGGTCAAGGCCACGATCATCCACTTATGTTACATAATACCCTTGAAGCTGGTCAGTTGGATTGGTGTAACAATAAACCCTTATCAGAATCGCTACGCTGTACCGCCAAAACCCGCTATCGCCAGGCAGATCAGGCTTGCCGAGTTGAACCGTTGGTAAACGACCGCATTAAAGTCAGTTTTGATCAACCGCAACGGGCCATTACGCCGGGGCAATCGGTCGTTTTTTATGACGGCGATATTTGTCTTGGCGGCGGTATTATCGAATCCAAATACAATGAAAATTCCACAGCATCAGGACACACAACATGACTAACTTTGCTTTAACCGCAATTTCCCCTATCGATGGTCGCTATGCCGACAAAGTAGAAAAACTTCGCCCCGTGTTCAGTGAATATGGCCTGATTCGTTTTCGCGTATTGGTTGAAGTGCGCTGGCTGCAAGCCTTGGCAAAACATCCCCTGATTACCGAAGTCAGCCCGTTCAGTGATTCGGCAACACAATTGTTAAACAACATCGTCAGTGATTTTTCAGAAGCTGATGCCCAGCGCGTCAAAGACATCGAAAAAACCACCAACCACGATGTGAAAGCCGTTGAATATTTATTAAAAGAAAAAATTGCCGGCTGTCCTGAACTGGAACAAATCAGTGAATTTATTCATTTTGCCTGCACATCGGAAGATATTAATAACCTGTCTTACGCATTAATGCTAAAAGAAGGTCGTGAAATTATAGTCGCGCAAATCACCGACTGTATAGATGCCCTTAAAAAACTGGCTCTTGAAAACGCTGATCAACCCATGCTGTCACGCACCCACGGCCAATCA
>CAIQND010000650.1 GCA_903873045.1 uncultured Methylococcaceae bacterium
AAGCATTTAAAAAAGAACCGGAATTACAGTCGCAATTTAAACAATGGGGCTATATAGCTTAACAAAAAGCTCAACAAAAAAAAGGGATCCAGGTACTTTTAATCGAGTTTTCTATACCAAGAAAAAACAGAAAAAAAGCCAAGTCTTTTACTATTATATTTTAATACAATAGTAAAAGACCTGACCCTGTAGATCCCTGCAGTTGATTTAAGTTTACTCTGACCCCAGTTATTCTGTTGTTTACCGCGCAACAAAAAGGATTGATCGCTGACGCTGAGACATTAATCGCTGAACTTAATCAGGTCGGCTATCGTATTTCAGCGGAGGTAATTGCTCAATTAAGAAGTGGCTCAGCATGAACCATCACTTTTGGAAAGGCAAAGGCAACACCGTGTTGATGTATACAAACCTTTCCGATTGGCACGCTACATTAGAGGCGTAACTCATGGAATTAGTCAGGTTGGGCAGCCTCTTTTCGTTGCCCAAAATTAAACGGTCAAAAATCAGAATATCGAGAGATTTCTTCAATGCCATTCGTGCGTTTTAACGCGAAAATGTTGGGCACGAAAAGCATGTGCCCGACCTTGGCTACATTAGAGGCGCAGCCCATGATATTAGACATTAATAGAAAGTAATATATTTGTTGTATTTTAATTTTTATTAAATGCAATCTGATTTTTTTATTACTGTACTAATAACAAACTTCTTATTTTTGTCAAAGTAAGAATATCGTGCACTTATACCTTTATCAATTAAAGGTCTTATATTTGGATGAGAACACACATAATTAGTACGTTCATATTTTAAATCTTTAGCATCTATATGAATTTGTGAAGCTTGCAATGTTATTATTCTATATGAAAAATCAAGCTCATGGTCTAATGGTGCAACAACAAAAAACTCTGTCACTTGGTCAACCATCATTGGAAGAGTTTTATTTATATCATTAGCAAAAGAGCTAAGATAACTAGCAGAACCCCATTCATCTGATGCCATGGTAATAGATATTGAGTTAGCCATCACTATCATTAAAACAACTTTGCGCAATTGTGGCCGCAAAACTGGGTCACGTCTTTTTTTCATTTTAGTTATATTTTATTTTGAACATAATCTGGGATGCTTAATGGCGCATTTTTAACAGAAAAATGATACTGTAAGTCGTAAGCCATTTTTTCAAGGGGTGCATTTTGATAACCAAAACTAAGAATTTCATCCATATATCGCTGAATAAATGCTTGTGCCCCAAGGTTTTGCCATTGTAAAACATGTACAAGTTCATGAAAATGCAATGCTAGTTCGCCTTCATACCCTTTCTTAATAAAATAAGTATTTTTATAGGTAATCCCTTGAATATCCATATCAATATAACAACCAAACCCTGCTTGTCGCAATTCAGGGAAATCTGGTTTTGGCAAGCGATCAATTACTACATAATAACTATTTGCAAGAAACTCTGCCGGATAAAAACCATTAAATTGAGAACAAAAATGCTCGCATGAAATGATTTGATTTGAGTGGTTCTGTAAAGTTTGATCTATCCAACTGTTTATTTTATTAAGCACTTAATTCCCCTTTGGAATGCAATGTAAATCTAACTATACACTTTCAGATAAATAACTTCCAAGTAACACCAAGAACATCATTGATTTTAAATATTTTTAATTGGCGAAGTTGGAAATTTAATATCTTAAAGTCTATAGGCGTGGAGCGTGAAGTTGAAAAATAAAACAGTATTATGGCTGGCTCTGGTTGCGAGCAATTTTATTCGACCACTCCCCAAAAGTCAGGGGAAAATGTTGTAATTTCGTTCAAAAATATCATTTATTTTCAATATGTTGAAATGAGTGCATTGAGAGGCTAATGAGTGATTACAAGACTTGCCCCGTGCTTTTTGCAGCAAATCAGCATCCCTCTCAAATCCCAATGATGGATTATATACCATCAATTGATGAATTAACGTTCATTCGGTGTCCGCTTATAGCCTATTTTTTCCGAGTACTTCGGGTGGGGGGCATTATTACATAAAAATAATAATGAAAGAGCATGATTCTTCTATGGTTTCTGGATAGAATATGCCCCCCATATCATCGCCTTTGAAGGCGATCCTTACATTTCTTTTCGGCTATTATATTTCTTGTATCTAGTCCAACAGACTGCCCGTGCGCAATAATTTCATCATCGCTTTTGTTTTCAAATCCTGGCATTTGCCTAATTTGTGCGAATGTTAAACCTTGGTCTGGAAACTTTTCTAAATCTTCGCATCCCTCAGCATCTGGAAATTTGCTTCGGCAAGCCTTTTTTACTGCAAAAACTGCTTGTGAACTTTGAGCACCTTTAATATTTTCCAAAATACAATCATTGTAATTATTTGGGCCAAATGGCGTCCAGGCATAAGCGCCAGATGAGAATAAATACAAAAAAATAATAACCCGTATCACTATTTACTACCCCATTAGATGTTAATTAAGCCATTTATATTACATATTTATTTTATGTAATAAACATATGTGTAAAGTCGTAAATCCAACCGGATATTTTTATACTACAGGGTACATTTAAATAAATTACCCCAACGTAGAGCTAACCGGGCGAGCGATAGCTAAGCTTCGCTTGAGCGTTGAATTAGACTGAGAATTGAATTAAATTTACTTCTGCTCCCAGTTTTTTATTCTACTGCTCTAGCTTCAGCACAAAGGTCTTGCTTGTTATTCGTTCTATTAAATATTAAAGTCAATGACGTAGATGAGCCACCACTTCCTAGATTTTCCATCACAACAATGAATGTACGGCGATTTTCTTTTTTAACTTCATAGGCTGTCTGTCGAAACGATGCATGGCCTGCTTTGCATAGTTGCTTGAGTGTTAGCCCACTATCGTTCAATACTTTTTTAAAGTCAAAATAGCACTCCACAGTATCACAAAAAGGTGATATTTCGACTCTTTGTGGTTCAAATTTAGCTGGGGATTTCGATGCCATGAATAACTCCCAGCGTATGGGTTCCAAGCGTTTCCTCAAGTGCTGCATTTCTTTTCCGTTAAGCATAATGCGTCCTGTGCCACGCCTACATGCTTCATAAGTACCACAGTCTGGACTTGTCTCTACGCCAGAGGAAGTCCAGATAATCTGAGGGGTGGATTTTCCAGCACCCATTGACCAAGCAGGAGCATTGCTTGAAGAAATCATGAAAGCTTCGATCACCTTTGAAAGCTCAATAGCAGGAGCGTCCTTGGCGTGAGCAGTGATTGAAAGCACAACTAATATAATAGCCAGCGAAATTGAATTTAGTTGTTTCATGTTTTTGGTTACATTTAATGCGGTTACGCGGTATAACACAAAGATCATCGCGCGAGCGATAGCAAAGCTCCGTCCGCTGGAGCGTTGAGTTAGACTTGATGGTTTTATGCAAAATGCAAGACTCGCCCTCGTTTTTTCTCACTCTTTGATTTGGATTGAATTCTTAATTTCATCAATCGTGGGTGTAAGGAGTGATGCTTGAGTATCATTGAAACTCAATGTGACCTTAACGATCTTATTTCCCAAACACACTAAATATATTGAAACATTAGAAATATAGATTTTCAGATAAATAACTTCCAAGCAACACCAAGAAACACATTGATTTTAATAGCTTTTAATTGGCGAAGTTGGAAATTTAATATCTGAAAGTCTATATATTCAGCTCCAATTTCTTGGTAGTCACTTCGCATAGCTATAGTTTTTCAGATAAATAATTTCCAAGCCGTTTGGCTAGATGAATTAGCCAGCTATAGAAAAATCCTCACGCATTTTCTGCATAACGCAGATGATTTTACTCGCATCCTGCATATAAGATTTAAACGCTGTTACGAC
>CAIQND010000651.1 GCA_903873045.1 uncultured Methylococcaceae bacterium
CCCGTTAAAAGGGATGAATAACCCATTAGCAGCATAGTTTATGAGTTATTTTTAAAGCAGACTCATCTGGAAATTTAAAATTTTCCGGATAACAGTAGAATTGCTTCCAGCCCTGACTTGTTGTCGGACAGCCTCCTAGAGCTTTCGCGGCGGTGTCCAGAATGCCGTATTTATTAAATGGTTTAGGCAATGCAATCGCTGGCGTTCCTAAGTAACCCTTGGTCATCAGTTCTCGATAAATCGCCAGATTTTGTAAAGGCGAGTCAACAGCACTGGATAGCAGCTCAGTGGTATTTCCATCCAAATCGACATCAGCCGTATCGGGGTTAGAATAGACTAGTCGTCCAGCTGGGTCGAGAGTGATACACTGTGCTGTACTCAGATTGACAAGCACATCCGCCATTTGTTTATCCATGACACTTGCAGGTGATCTTGCGACACTCATACGGGCGAAATCTACAGCCTGTAAATAGGTTTCATTACCAACTACCACCGCGCAGGTCGCAGGATCTACAGGAATTTTAAATCCATCAGCAGCAAGCGGTTGCTGACAACCATCTACTGTTAGAATCGGGACACCGTTGGGATAACGATCCAGCACAACAAGATCACCCAGCACTTCACCACTACCACTACCTCCACTGCCCCCAGCCCCTCCATTGCCCTGTGCAGCAAATGCACTTCCATCGATTGTACATAATCCTATCAGCACTGCTGCAGCCAATAACTTAGGCTGAAATTGATTTAACATTTTCATGATAATTATCCATTATGAGTTTTTATTATTAATCTTGAAATGTGAAAGTTTATTTATTAGTAGAAATTGAGCATGTCTTACCTCCCTTGTCGTGAAAAATTCGCAAAAAAAGCTAGCAACTGATCGGCAACTGTTAAAAGGCCTGATCAATAGGTTTTGAAGAAGTTGCCATATTGCCGAAAATGATCGTTCAGAATAGCGGGGGAGTTTCTATTTTTGAGTAAATATTTCCCTTGCTCACAGCATAGATATACTCAAAAATACCGCGTAGCCCCAGTCCAGTCGTCCTGGTCACTCGTTCGCCACCCAACGAGGGTGTGGCTCACATGCCCTCCAATGACTCGACGCGATTTCGTAAAGTCTGCATTTCCACTACGCAAAAAACGCTCCTCGAAAACAACATGCCATCGTTTATGGGGACTACACCTCGACTTCTGTCTCGCAGCTAACGTTAAAAGCTAAAATACTCAAGCACAACCTTAAATGTTTCAAACAAAAACAATGGGCATAAACACTAACAAATAAAATAAGTAGCTTTAAGCTTACAAAAATTGATCATCGTTGTTAAGGGTATAAAGACTGCGCCAATAAGTAGTTGCCATAAGCCGAAAGTAATCGTTCAGAATAAACGTTAAAAGCTAAAATACTTAACCTAAATTTAGACGGTTTAAAACAAAAAACAATGCGTATAAATACCTATAAAAACTAATAAATAAAATGAGTAGATTTAAGCTTACAAAAATTGATCCACGTTTTTAAGGGTATAAATACTGTACCCATAAGTAATCGCCATAGGCCGAAAGTAATCGTTCAAATAAACGTTAAAAGCTAAAATACTTAATCTAAATTTAGACGGTTTAAAACAAAAAACAATGCGTATAAATACCTATAAACACTAATAAGTAAAATGAGTAGCTTTAAGCTTACAAAAATTGATCCACGTTGTTAAGGGTATAAAGACTACACCCATAAGTAGTTACCCTATGATCGAAAGTGATCGTTAAAATAAACGTTAAAAGCTAAAATCCTTAACCTAAATTTAAACGGTTTCAAACAAAAAATAATGCGTATAAATACCTATAAACACTAATAAGTAAAATGATGTTTTAAGCTTACAAAAATTGGCTACCAACTTAAGTCGAGACACTTTTGACTATGAACAATCACGGTGAACCCATAAAGAGTAAGGGTATTTGGCGTGAGATACCGGCGACTCCTGCCATGCAAAGCCAACCATATCTCGATGAATCGGAAATTTAGCTGCGCCAAGCTGATAGCGTAGACTACGCGCTTGCCTATCAGTTAGTTCAGCGTCGATGAGTCGGTGCAAACAATCGTCGGGCGATTAAAGGACTCATTTTGTCCTGTTGTAAGTAAGTATGCCCGCCTTTTTGTATTTATGTAGGAACTTATGTGTCAACTTATCCTTTTGCAATTTAAATTGGCATTATTTTTACTCTCACTGGTTCATTTAATGGAGATGAGTTGTGAAAGAACACTATTAAATAGAAGAAAAGTTTGATTAAACGGCATAAAAAATGCCTAAACTAAAGGATAGCTTGATTGGCAGGCAGTCTTAGGTAGCCTAATTGCGAGGACTATATTAAAGGGATCGCTAAAATCGGCGCACGGTTTTATGTTGTTATGCTGCCATTTGAAAATCTTGGGCGATTGACTATCGCGGGTCGTTTACTGAACTTCGCGAATGGCTGGTTTAGGGTAGCGAAAAACTAAAACCCTATGGCTGGTTTGGGTCGTTGGCTGTCAATGGCAACGGGAATACGCTGAGGCGATTACCTATTCAGATCAAACTGTAAGTGATGAGCTTATGGAAAGATTGCTGAGTGTTTTTGATGAAGACAGTGTCGCCGAGCTAACGGGGCTTATTGCTTTCCAGAATATGTCAAGCAAGTTCAATAGCGAGCCATTTGCGCTGTAACGCTTTCCAGATTCACGGGCGAAAAAGGGGTGGGTATTTCGTCTCAAAATATTTTTTTTGGTGGCTCAGAAACACGGTATCTGAAGATTTTCGGTGCTGGATATCGAAAAAACGCATTGGAG
>CAIQND010000652.1 GCA_903873045.1 uncultured Methylococcaceae bacterium
GCCGGAGTCGCAATTAGACCGCTTTTTAATGCGCCTTGAACTGGGTTATCCTGATTATGATGCAGAAAGACTTTTGCTTAAGGGGCAAAATCGTCATGCTTTGATTAAGTCGCTGCCGGTAAAGTTGCCGCCAGAACAACTGCTAAAGATGCAGGATGCGGCGGCCGGCGTTTATGTATCCGATGCCGTATTGGATTATTGCCAGGCCATCATTAACTTTACGCGGGAGTCATCAGACTATCATTGCGGTCTTTCACCCCGAGCCGGTTTAGCCTTGCTTAACGCGGCCAAAGCCTGGGCATTTATAGATCAGCGTGATGCCGTTATTCCCGAGGATTTACAAGCCGTGTTGGCGGCTGTCGCCGGACACAGGTTAAGGTCAGGCAACAATGATTCAGCGGCCATCGTCGCGCCCATTCTAGCCAAAGTGCCCGTCCATTGAATACCTGGTCTTTAAAAGAACGCTTCCGGCTTAGCCGTTTTATTAGTGGCGAGCAAGCGACAGACGAACCGATAACATTAACGCATCGGCGCATCTTTATTTTGCCGACTTATCGCGGTGTTAACTTTGCCATACTGACAGCTTTGTTATTATTGATTGCCTTTGTTTATAATAATAACCTGGTCTATTTACTGACTTTTCTATTAGCCAGCATTTTTTTTATTACCATTTTACATAGCTATAAAGCGTTGGCAGGTCTGGTGTTACAAAAAGGCCAGACTAAGGCTGTTTTTGCCGGAGAAGCGGCCGGTTTTACTGTTTATATCAATAATCCGGTCGATGTGGAACGCTTTAATTTACAAATTAAATTGGAACACCCAGAAAGCCTGACCATACAGCCGCAAAGCAAAACCTGCGTAACCCTGTATTCGCTTACTCAAAAAAGAGGCTGGCATGCGCCGGGTACAGTCACCTTGTCCAGTACGTATCCGTTGGGTTTATTTAGGGTTTGGTCGCCGGTTCGGTTTACGCTTAAAGCACTGGTTTATCCAAAACCGTCTTTGCAGGAGCTGCCTTTCCAGGAAACGCCTTCAGCCCAAGCCAAGCAGGGCTTTAGCCAGAAGGGCGTTGATGATTTTTATGGATTAAAAGAATATCTGCCAGGTGATTCCATCAAACAAATACACTGGAAAGCCTTTGCCAAAGGGCTGGGGTTATTTAGCAAACAATATGGAGGTGACAGTTCAGCAGAAATTTGGCTGGATTACGAAAATGCCCCCGGACATAATACCGAAGAGCGTTTAAGCCAGCTATGCCGCTGGGTGATTGATGCCGAACATATCGGCATAGCGTATGGTTTTTCTTTGCCCGGATTAAAGTTGTTGCCCGATACGGGGATAAGTCACCGCAGAAAGTGCCTGGAAGCACTGGCCCTGTTTTAAAAATATGAACAGTGAGCCAAACAAAAGCATTTTAATTTTTTTGCTGACATCCATCGGGCTGATTGCCTTTCCGCATGGCAAAAATATTCCGATACCCTTGTTCGCCTTTTTTTATCTGCTGTTAAGTTGGCGTTTTATCGGTATCTGGAAACAAAACTGGTTACCCAATAAACTGACGATTTTTGTTCTGACCGTCTGCGGACTGGTCTTGATTTATAGCCAGCATCACGGCTTTTTAGGGCGGGATGCCGGAACCCGCCTGTTTGTCACCGCCTTGGGCCTTAAATTATTGGAGATTAAATCAGAACGAGAGCTTTATCTGATTACCTATCTGGCTTTTATCGTTGCGGCTTCACAGTTTTTATATGAGCAAAGTCTACTGATGGCCGCTTATATTTTGTTTGTTTGCTGCGTGCTGTTGGCGACCCTGGTTTGTATCAACAGCAGCAAGCCGCAGCCCTTCGCCGCCTTAAAAACGGCCGGTATTATTCTGCTTCAGGCTATCCCCATGGCAGTGGTTTTATTTATA
Source organism: uncultured Methylococcaceae bacterium (assembly GCA_903873045.1). Taxonomy (GTDB): domain Bacteria; phylum Pseudomonadota; class Gammaproteobacteria; order Methylococcales; family Methylomonadaceae; genus Methylobacter_C. The sequence goes on from CAIQND010000652.1 coordinate 1,913, forward strand.
CTGTTCCCCCGAATTGATCCGCCCAAATGGATGTTTTTTAACGAGCAACACCAAGCTAAAGCGGGCTTGAGCGATAGCATGGAACCCGGCTCTATCAGTGACTTAGGCATGTCGGACGAACTGGTTTTCAGGGTTAAATTTACGGCAGCTTTGCCGCCGCCCAGTCAACGCTATTGGCGCGGGCCGGTTTTGTCGTATACCGATGGCAAAAAGTGGACGCAAATAAAGGATTTGCGGTTCAAACAGTTTTTAGACAAACCAGTTTTCACCGGATCGCCCTATCAATACACCCTGTTAATGGAGCCGCAAAATAAAAACTGGGTTTTTGCACTGGAGATGCCGGCAGACTATGCCTTGCCGTTAAGCCAAAATGCCAACTATCAACTGCTTACCTCAAAAAGTCCGGATAAACGAACCGAGTACAAAATCACCTCTTATCTCAACTACAACACCGGTTTTATTACCCACACAGAATATAAGGACTCAACGCAATTACCCAGCCCGCCATCCGCTAAAATCAAACAACTGGTCAAACAATTGCACGGCTTTGACAGCACACCCGATGATTTTATTAAGCAGTTGTTAACCCATTTTAGACAGGAAGATTTTCATTACACCTTAACGCCACCCTTGATGGAAGAAAACCCGATTGAAACCTTCTTGTTTGAAACCCGTTACGGCTTTTGCAGCCATTACGCCGCCGCCTTTGTTTATTTGATGCGGGTTGCCAACATTCCTGCCCGTGTGGTCACCGGTTATCAGGGGGGCGAGTGGAACAAAGTCGGCAATTTTTTGGAAATACGCCAAGCGGATGCCCATGCCTGGGCAGAAGTCTGGCTGGAAAATAAAGGCTGGGTTCGCTTTGATCCCACGGCCGCTATCGCACCGGAAAGAATTGAGCAAAATATTAATATAGACCAACTGATGCCCGGCGGCATTATTAGTTTTGCACCCACCGGTGCCGCTGCGCAAACGGCTTTTAACTGGTTAAAACAAACCCGTCAATTGTGGAGCAATATTGATTACCACTGGCAACGCTGGGTCATCAACTACGATAACAAAAACCAATCCAGCTTCTTGTCATCCTTAGGCATCACGGACATCAAGGCCATGATGTACTGGATGATTGGTAGTATTGGCTTGTTAACCGCACTGTTAAGTTGGCTATTGTTATATCAAAAACAACCCGCCATCGATCCGGTCTTGCGTATATATAACCGGTTTTGTAAAAAATTGGCCAAACGCGGATTATTAAAAGGACAAGGTGAAGGCGCAAAAGATTTTGCCGAGAGAATCAAAATAACATTACCCGAACAAGCTGCGTCCATAGACCAAATTACCCATTTATTTATCACGTTACGTTACGGTAAAAATGCAGGTTTGGATGATTTTAAACGCTTCAAACAATCGGTTGAAAAATTTAAAATATCGCCAATGAAAAAATAGAACACAGATAACACGGATTTAACGGATACTCAATCATCAAATCTTCTTACCTTGACTTTCCCGAATTCAATAAGCAGATTGAGTGCCAGAAACTGCGTAGGCAGGAATAAGGTGATTTCTGCAAAAGAACCTACCCATTAAACGAATCCAATCACTTGCTTGATTGGGA
>CAIQND010000653.1 GCA_903873045.1 uncultured Methylococcaceae bacterium
AATTAATGATATAGAAACATAATTCTTTTGGGGATTCATGGTTGCCTGTCATGTCCACTGATTTACAGTCGGTTTACCTGACTTGGAACACAAGTAAACCGGTTTGCAAGTGACTGGTTAATAGCTTGGAGCGGAGCGGAATGTCCAAACCACGGAGACGTTGGCAAAGTAGCCATCGCCCAGTTGCACCTGGGTCAACTGGTTTGCCCCGATAAGTTGAGTCTTTTTATAATTCATATCTTCGTAAATGGGTAAGCCGATTGAGCCACGCAGCTTGAAATTTCCACCAAAGGCATTCATAAACCGATAGTCGGAAACAAACGCCAGATTGGTTGTGGTGCCACCGGTATTGCCGATATTATTGCCCATATACTTGTTTTTTGCGGCGTTGCTGGCGTCTATTTCAACACCGACCATCAAGTTGTAGCTTGGCGTATAGTGCAAGGCTATGCCACCGGTAAGAACGTCACCAAAGGCATAGTGGTCATCATTTTCAGGGTTGGCGTTGTAGATGATCTGGGTGTGTAGCCAGAGCTCTTTCCAACGCTGAGAATAGAGCAACCCGCCAGTAAAGGTCGCAGTCCCTTTACCGAGTTGTAATCCTGGTATCGATTGGCCGATCAATGCCGCTTGTCTGTTGGGGCCTGCAGCGGGTTCAAAACCTTGATCTTTAAAATTAAATTGGCCGGTGGGCAGACTGGTTCCCAGCAGAACGGTGGCGAACTTATCCCAACGGGTGGTGTGCCAAAAGTTATAGCGCCCTTCAAGGCTGATGTCGCCGAAACCATTGGTGTTTTCGACTTTTTCCTGAATCGCTGCATTATTGGTATTACCGGTTGGTCGCTGTAGACTGGTCGCTCTTTTTTCGAACCAAGGCAGGTTGGCGAATAACGCAAGGTTGTCAGTGGGCGAATAATTGAAGGTCAGGGCTTGTTGCTGAACCTGTAATTGTGTCGGAACTTTTGCCTGCGCTCCATTTTCATTAATGAAGGTAGACGGATCTCTACTATTGGAGCCAATCTTAAGATTGTCTTTTTGCAGGTAGCCATAAACCATGCCGACGGCAAAATTACCCGCGCCCGGTGTCACCGCCGTGCGAATCCGAAACGGTGTGGTGGTTCCCACCTCCGATACATCACGGTAGGCAAAGGTGAAGTCCATTATCTCGCCGCCCTCTTTGGCCATAAAAGCTTCTGCCTCCTCACGCTTGGCAAAAGCAATGTAATTGGGCACCATGTCCGGAATCACCTGGCTACCGATAACATAAGTGGCCGCTTCTGCGTCCACCAGTTTGCCGGAAACCCAGTCATGCACTTGCACTGACTTAAAAGCGGATATGCCACCGGCCTCTTCGACTTCACGCAGCATACAAGCCACGCCGCAGGTATACTCTTTTTTGCCGTCCAGGTAAACCAGTTCGGCGGCGCTCTTTTGGTACTGGTCGATATACATGCCACAAACACGACAACTTGCACGTTTGTGGGTTTCTTCGGCAGATACGCCGGACGACATCAAGGACAACTGGAACACCACCAGCATAAACACTATCTTAATGACCACTTTCATAAAAAACTCCTTTGTAGGGGATTGTTGTAAAAAACTTTTCAAATTTTTAAATATAATACCGGCACCAAAGTTGCTTTTTCTTTGCATGACCGCTGTACGGATACGGAAACTGGCGGTTGCACCTACCGCCGGTGCAGCACCTTCAGGGCAGTCTGGAAATCAATCACGTCACCACCCTCTTTGGCGGCAAATGTTTCGGCTTCTTCACGCTTGGCGAAAGCAATGTAGTTGGGCATCATGTCGGGATATACCTGACTGCCCAGCACATACGTTGCAGTTTCTGCAGCCAGTAACTTGCCCGTAACCCAATCTCGCACTTGTAGCGACTTGAATGCGGACAGACCTCCAGCATTTTCGATCGCACGCAACATACAGGCGACACCACAGGTATGCTCTATAGTGCCGTCTTTAAGGACTAATTCCGCAGCAGTCTTTTGGTATTTGTCGATACCCATGTTACAGACAACGCAAGTTTCAGGCTTGTGCGTCTCCTCGACTGATACGCAGGCAGATATAAATAAAAGCTGAAATAATATCAAAACCAACGGTAGCTTAATAACCACTTTCATAAAAAACTCCTTTATTCAGGACGGTTGTAAAAAATTTTTCATATTCATCGGTACCGGCTTCCCCGGTCAGTTTGTCTTGAACAATACCGGACTCATCAATAACGAAGGTGGTTGGCAGGCCGATAACACCGAAGCGTTTTGCCACCACGCCGTATTCATCAATCAGCATGGGATAGGTCAGATGCTCAAACTTTTTGAGCCGCTCATCGGTTTTGATTATCCGGCTCTCATTGATCGCTACCGGAATAAATCTTTTGTCTTTGTATTTCTGATAAAACATCTCAAGCGCCAAAAGAATCTCTTTGTCGCAAAATCCGCAATCAAGTGACCAAAAGCGTATCAGCGCGACTTTACCTTTGATGTCTTTAGGCAGCGTCACCGATTTTCCCAGGAAATCAGTTAGGTTGACGTCAGGAATAGGGTCGCCAATCTGTAACCCGCCCCGCTTATTGCAGCCACCAACCACACTAGCGATCAGTAATCCGAATAGCAGTAACCTCAAATACTGGAGTGTTCTCATGTCCGGTGATCCAGTGATTCGATGATGGCCTGGGTCACCTCCTGAAAGCGGATAATGGCTTTGCCTTTATGATCTTCCAGGAATTCCTGCGCGGCTTCCTGATCCTTGAAAGGCAGTAATTCATGCCCCATCGGGCCTAATACATCCGAGCCGATCACATAAAAAGCCGACTTGGCGTCAATTAACTCCACCTCATAATAATCGGTGACGTAAATGTCTTTGATATTTTCAGCCGTTTTTCCGGACGTATATTTAGCGGTGTCGAAGATATGTTTAAACATATCCTTGGCGCCATCGTAAAAATAATACGAACCATCCTTGAAGCTGATTTGGGCCACCCATTTTGGGTATTTGTAAACAAACATGCCGCATACGGGGCAGCGGTCGGTTTTCTTGATGGTAACCGTGGGGTCGCCTGCATAGCTCAGGCTCAGGCTAAAAAGAAGAATAAGCCAAAGCAATAGGCTGGAGTATCGTTGCCCGGAACAGTTGTTTTTTTTCGTAGTTGTTCCCATTATAAATACAACCTCTGTAGGGTGCGCAGTGCGCACCTTGGAAGCTAAGGCACACACAGCACGCCCCAAGGTTGGAAAAGACTCAAGATCGGGTTTAATAAACAACTTCATAAGCAATAACCAGACTTGAGGTGACGATTTCATAAGTGACCAACGCAGTAAACGCTGCATATAAAATAAGGGAAGCCAGCGCCAGTTTCCGAATAAACCCGTTCAACATGAGTTTCAGGCTTTCCACCTGGCGATACGGACTCAATACGCCAACGCCAATACCCGA
>CAIQND010000654.1 GCA_903873045.1 uncultured Methylococcaceae bacterium
ATTTTTATACAAATTATTTTCATGTATTAAAAATATCTTGCTCACCTATGTTTTAAGCATGTTTTATGCCAAAAAAATAGTGTTCTTGTATTTTTTTTCAAGCTTTTGATATGTAAATAAAAAACAATCAATACATGGATTAAAAGCGGGGTCATTTTTATAAAATATATTTTCACCACCCCAGTAAATACCACAAATTTACAGATTAACTGAAGTAAAGTTAGGTTGGGTTAGCGATAGGGTAACCCACATTTACCGCTTCAATGTGTTGGGTTACGGCTATCGCCTACCCCAACCTACCGGCTAAACAGTAGCATTGCGAACTTGGCGGGTGTTATTTATTGCGAGTTGCCTAAGGTAGTACACGGAAAATACCTCCCGTGATTCGTTTGGTTCCCATGCTCCAGCATCACTGACCACAGTTAATCGAAAATTATTTAAAAAACGGGAGTGCAACTGCTTCAGTTGTTGCCTGCACAGTCAGCATTAAAACAGCCCCGCAAAGGGCTATTTTTTTCATATTGAAACCAAAGTAACCATCAACATGTTAATAAGCACAATCCAGCTTGCCTGATCTTTTAAACTAAAAATCAGCGGATCCTCGTGCATTTCGTAGCGTGCTGTTTTTAACCACAATCGGGACACCCAATAAGCCATCAATGGACATAACAACCACAATAAATCCGGATAGGTATACTTGCCAATACTCTCCGGACTGCCAATAAATAAGGCTAACACCCCTATTGACAGATAACCTGAGGCAACCCCCATCACGCTAAGTATGGGGTAATCGGAGACCTGATAACCCCTACATTTCCTATTTTTAATTGTCGCGTGTTGAAGGGGTATTAATTCGGCGCAGCGCTTGACTAATGCCATACTGAGAAAAATAAACATGGAAAATCCCAGTAACCACGATGACATCGGCACCTCTATGGCATAAGCGCCCGCGACAATACGAATGATATAAAGTGCTGCCAGTAACAACACATCTATCAAGGCAATGTGCTTAAAGTAAAATGAATAACTGATCGTTAAAATCAGATAAGCAAGCAGGGTAAACAGGAAGTAATCTGATAACTGCGCTGCCAGGCCAAAACCTGCGCCGAACAGCGCCAACATTCCTAAAATACCTGAAGCCAAATCAATATTACCCGAGGCAAAGGGGCGTTTACATTTGCCTAGATGATGTCTGTCAGAGACCCGGCCAAGTAAATCATTAAACACATAAGTCGCCGATGCGACCAGACCAAAAGCCAGAAACGCTAAAGCTATCTGAGCAATTGCAGAAAAATTGAAGGCATGTGCTGTCAAGACAGGTACGCTCAGCAATAGATTCTTTGCCCACTGATGCGGTCGAATTGCATGCAGCCATGTTTTTGTCCGCGAGGGACGGTCATCAAATACTTTTTCTACGCCATAACGACGCTTTCTGACGGCAGTCATTACGCCAATATCCGGATTGACAATAATGGCTCGACGCGCTTTTGCCCAAATAGCAAGATCAACACGCGCGTTGCCGGCATAATCAAATGCCGAATCATTGCAGCAATTTAATATCGCTTCCAACTTGCGGTGGCCTTTTAGATTATTATGCCCGTCACTGGCCAATACCTGCTTAAAAATTCCCAGACGTTTGGCTACAGGCTCAGCCAAACTTCGATCCGAGGCCGTCGCCAGATATAAAGTTCGCCCCTGCAGGGCCTCGTTTTTTAAAAACTCAACAAACTCTTTTTGTAGGGGTAAGGCATCAAAATCGACTACCGCGCGTAACGCTATTTCTTGTTTAAAGCGAGCCCTGCCGAAGGCCAGCCAGTAAAGCATAACCAACAACATCCACGGTTGTTTTTTTAATAGCAAGACTGCACTTTCAAGTAATAAATCAGTTTTGATAAGGGTTCCGTCCAGATCAACAAAAAGCGGCACCGAATCAGGGAGCGCACTCTTTTTATCAGACGAAGACTGTTCGGGTGCTGTTTTTTTAATCATTTTAATAAATCTTGAGTTAGCCTGATTTCCGCTTCACGGTATTTTTCCGCACAGAATGCCGCCACTTCGGGGGGCAATGCAGGGCCGGGCGCGGTTTTATTCCAGTCCAACGTTTCCAGATAATCGCGAATATACTGCTTATCGAAACTGGGTGGACTGACACCTACCTGATACTGGTCAGCAGGCCAGAACCTTGATGAGTCGGGGGTTAACGCCTCATCAATCAAATATAAAACCCCGACCTCATCAACCCCGAATTCAAATTTGGTATCGGCAATAATAATGCCCCGCTCTTTGGCATAGTTTGCCGCTATTTTGTATAACTTTAAGCTGGCATCACGCACCTGCTCAGCCAGGTCTTGCCCCATCAATGCAACCGTTTGCTCAAAAGAAACATTTTCATCATGCTGATCAACCGCCGCTTTTGTCGATGGGGTATAAATGGGCTCCGGTAATTGCTGCGCTTGCTGCAAACCCGCCGGTAATGTGATACCGCAGATAAGCCCTGATGCTTGGTAATCTTTCCAGCCGGAACCGATAAGATAGCCACGCACGATAGCTTCAACGGGCAGTGGTTTTAATATTTTTACTACAATGGCGCGCCCTTCAATCTCGGCACGTTCGGCCGCATCAGGCACAACCTGCTCCAGCGGAATATCCGTTAAATGATTAGGCAGGATAGTCTGCAACTTTTTAAACCAGAAATTGGAAATCCGGGTTAAAACGCGGCCTTTGCCAGGAATTGGATCAGGTAAAATCACATCAAAGGCAGAAAGCCTGTCGGTGGTGACAATTAACATGTGCTTATCGTCAATGTCGTAAATATCACGCACTTTTCCGCTGGCGCGGAGTTTTAGAGACGACAGCGTTGATTGGTATAGAGCTTCTGGAGCGGTCATAAGTCCTCGCTAAATTTTAAAATAAGGGTTAAGGCAACTTACCCGACTCGCGAGGCTTTTTGGTTATTTCCTCGCCATTCGGGTATTTTTATTCTTCAATATCGCCTAATGTTATAATTTTACCATTATTCTTTACGGAACAGGATTGATAACAATGAGTTGGTTTAGCACGGCGGTAGGGGGAGCATTCGGATTTTTGCTGGGCGGGCCTTTAGGTGCCATTTTAGGCGCGTCAGTCGGGCATCAATTCAGTAAAGGTTTGACGGCTATAGAAACTGATGAAGCCCTTAGTTCCGGTGTTCAGCAACGGGTTCAAATGGCTTTTTTTTCTGCCACCTTTTCGGTCATGGGTCATATTGCCAAGGCTGACGGGCATGTTTCCCCTGAAGAAATTTCACTGGCTAACCGCATCATGAAGGAAATGGGGCTTACCAGCGATATGAGGGCAGCGGCAATCAATCTTTTTCAACAGGGTAAGGAGGCGGATTTCTCGCTGGATGAAGTCTTGAGTCAATTCTACAAAGAATGTCATCGACGTACCGATTTACTACGCCTGTTTCTGGATATCCAGCTACAGGCAGCTTTTGCTGATGGCACCTTGGCAGCTAGCGAAGAAAGATTGCTGTTACATATTTGCGGTCAACTTAGGATTTCCCGCTTTGACTATGAGCGTTTAAAAATACAGCTGCAAGCTCAACACCGTTTCCAGGGACATCATTCGTATACCCCAAAAACGTCACACAAAACCAGCCTACAAGATGCTTATGGTGTTTTAGGCTTAACCTCTTCCGCCAATAAGGCTGAAGTCAAAAAAGCTTATCGACGCTTAATGAACCAAAATCACCCCGATAAACTGGTCGCCAAAGGCTTACCCGAAGAAATGATGCGACTGGCCAAAGAAAAAACCCAAAAAATTAGCAAAGCCTACGAAACCATTCAAAAAGCCAATTAATCACCTAAATTAAATATTGCTATGCTTGTGTTCGTTTTCTTGAAAAACAAATCTTTTGATGCTTTATCATTAAGGTAACCCTGTTGACGGTTAAACCTTTTTGCTTGTCCCGTCTAAAGTGGGTAGCCAACAAATCTATTCACTCACTTCTAAATCATTACTAACCGGTTATTGGGTGTTAGAATACTTACATTGATAGATCTAACAGATTTAGATCCAGTTTAGGAACACGTTAAAATGAAGATAATCCCGGCACCGTTAACAATACTATCTATTTGAGGACACTATGCGGAACCTGAAGTTTTTAACCGTGATAATTGGAGCGACAATTGTCATCGCCATCATTTTATATGTCGCCTTCCATTTCATATTTCTTGATCTGTTTGTTGACCTGTGGTGGTACCAATCATTAAAACTTGAAGCCTATTTTTGGTTAAGACTGCTTTATAAGTTTTTTCTTTCCGGTGGCGTCACCTTGGTATTCTTTGCCATTTTCTTTTTTCATTTCTGGATTGCGTCCCGTTATCTGGGCTTAAATCCACCCGATGAAGTTTTGGATAACCTGGATAAACGCCACCGGTTTCAACGCTTTGCCGATGTCTTCATGAGTGGCTCCGTAAAAATATATACACCAATTTCGTTAGCACTGGCGATAGTGGTCGCCATTCCCTTTTATAACCAATGGGAAACCTCGTTACTGTTCTTTTTTGGTAGTGATTCCGGGATAAAAGAAACCGTTTACGGGAATGATGTCAGCTTTTATATGCTGTCTTATCCCATCTACATGCTGATTCAGAAAGAGTTGCTGGAAACGGCTATTTTAATATTCTCAATGGTTGGCATCCTGTATTGGTTGGAGCATATTTTTATACCCAATCAAAACAAGGAATACCCTTTAGGTGCCAAGGTTCATCTAACCGTCTTAATCGGCTTTGTCGTTGCTTTTGTGGTTTGGGGATTTATGTTGGATCGCTTTACCCTGCTTTATACCGACAGCCATGAACCGGTATTTTATGGCCCCGGTTTTGTAGAAATCCGTTATCAATTACCGCTTATCTGGCTGCAAATCATTACCTTCGTAGCGACAGCAATAACGGCCGGCCTGTTTATATTTTCAGAAAAACACCGTATTAAAGCGCCATTTTTAATAACGCTGACTATTTTTCTTGGTGTCACCGGCTTGCCCAATATTCAAATTATTCCCGATTTAATCCAAAAATTTATAGTCAATCCGAATCCCGTCAAAACCAATAAATCGTTCATGCAATACAATATTGACGCGACGTTGGACGCTTATGATTTGAAGAATATCAAAACGGTTGATATGACCATCAATCTAAATGCAGCCAAAGACATTGATACTTGGGGCACTCAGAGACGCTTTGAAAACATTCCGGTATGGGATAGGGAGTACATCATTGACAGCTATAAGCAGTTACAGGAGATAAGACCTTATTACAAAATTCCGACAGTTGATGAAGACCGCTATTTTATTCTCGACCACACCCGACAGGTTGACTTGGCCGCCAGAGAAATAAATATCTCAAAATTGCCGCCGGAAGCGCAAAACTGGGAAAATACCCACTTGCGTTATACTCATGGTTACGGTGCCGTCGTTACGCCTGCTGCTCAAGATGCCGACAAACCCCTGGTCTGGTATTTACGTGACTTAAAAATGAACTCTGATGTCGGCTTTAAAGTTGAGCACCCGGACATTTACTACGGTGAAGGAACGTTCGACTATGCCATAGTCCCCAATAAGCTCAGTGTAGTGGATATTGCCGGCACCGATCCCGGTACGGCAACCGCTTACCACGGGGAAGGTGGTATCCCCGTTGCTTCGCTGTTCAGAAAAGCCTTATTTTCAATTTATTTAAAAGATGAAAAAGTGTTCTTTTCAACCAATATATCAGATCAGAGCAAACTCCACATACGCAGGAATATTACCGAACGCATCAGCACACTAACCCCCTTCCTGCATCTGGATAAAGATCCTTATCTGGTTATCAATAAAGATCGCCTGTACTGGATACAGGATGCCTACACGTTATCCAACAAATATCCGGTTTCAAAACCCGCAGCCGATGATTTTCTGGATGGTAAACAGAATTTCAATTACATCCGCAACTCGGTTAAAATTATTGTTGATGCCTACGATGGCGATCTTGATTTTTATATTTCTGACCCGTCAGATGCCATTATTCAGGCATACTCCAACGCTTATCCCGGATTATTCAAGCATCTGGACGAAATGCCGCTCGACTTAAAGAAACACTTGCGCTATCCGCGTGATCTTTATTATCTGCAAATGAAGGTATATGCCAAATATCATCAAAACAACCCTTCATTATTTTATGAACAAGCCGAAACCTGGCAGTTCGCCAATGTCCGCAACGAACCGGTAATGCCTTATTATCAGACCATGGACTTTGGCAACTGTAATAATACCGAAGAATTTGTTTTAATTGAACCGATGACACCGGTCAATAGAACCAATCTTAGTATGATCGGTATGGCAGGAACACTGGATAAAACCAATTGCAACGCGGATTACAAGCCAAATATCACTATTTACAAATTTGGCAAAGAAGTTCAAGTTAACGGCCCGGCTCAAATAGAAGCGTTAACTCAACAGAACCCTGAAATCTCTGCACAATTTACCCTATGGGGACAGTATGGTTCCGCTGTTGAAATGGGTCGTATGGTTATTCTGCCAATGGGCAACACCGTTCTTTATGTACAACCTATCTATATCGCCTCGACCAAAAATAAAATGCCCGAGTTAACCCGAATCATTGTTTCTATCGGTAACGAGACGATTATGGATACCACCTTATGGTCGGCCTTTAACCGTTTGAAACAAATTTTTATCAAGAATGCCTCCGACAGTGACGGCATAGAAACGCCCAAAGCAATTCTGAAACCCTGATAAATTAACCGGATTGGCAAGATAAACCGTTGGCTGAGCGGAGCCGAAGTCAGTAAAATCGCTTCGACTCTGCTCAGCGAACGGGTTAACTTAATGACATTGATGGCTTACCCTTTATTTGTCATGGCTCAATCACTGCTTTTAGCATTAAAAAACAAGGTACTTTTATAAAAATTTCAGTTGTTATTCCAACCTTCAATCGTTGTGAATTATTAAGGCGTGCATTACTCTCCGTATTTTCTCAAACCTTGCTTCCCACTGAAGTAATTGTGATTGATGACGGCTCTACCGATGATACCCAGACCATGGTTAACAACGAATTTCCAGCGGTCAATTATTACCGCCAGGAAAAATGCGGTGTCAGCAGCGCACGAAATCTGGGTATACTCCACGCCACAGGCGATTGGCTGGCTTTTTTAGACTCTGATGATGAATGGCTACCTGAAAAACTAAGCCTGCAAACCGTCGCTTTGGCCGCTAATCCCGAGAGCAAAGTTTGTCATACAGAAGAACTCTGGATACGCAATGGCATCCGTGTTAATCCCGCCAAACACTATGCCAAAAAAGGCGGCTGGATATTTACAGACTGCCTGCCTTTATGTGCCATGTCACCGTCTACCGTCATCATACATCGCTCAGTATTTGCAGATGCAGGGCTGTTTGACACCAATCTGCCTGCCTGTGAAGACTATGACTTATGGCTTAGAATTACCGCAAACTACCCGGTTTTGTTGATTGAAGAACCGCAAATAAAAAAATACGGTGGCCATGAAGATCAGTTATCACAGCAATTCTGGGGTATGGATCGGTTTCGAATCAATGCCCTGCAAAAAATCGTTGATACCGGCCAATTATCTAACGATAACCAACAAGCGGCCGTCAGCATGTTATTAAAAAAAGCCGAAATATACCTTAATGGCGTCACCAAACGCGGAAAAACAGAAGAAGCCCATTATTATCTGACACTGATAAAAGGTTACTCTCTGAATTGAATTAGACCATAAAACATGGATGACACAGATAATTGGGATTTTAACGGATTTTATTTTTAGTCTCGTAGATCGGATTAGCGTAGCGTAACCCGACACATCGAAGCCCATAAATGTCGGGTTACGCTATCGCTAACCCTGAACTATGATGTTAAACTGAAATAATAGTTGTGGGTTGTAGATAAAATTAGTTACCACAAACTCGATATAACCGTTAAATAACGTACAGGTGTTAAATCATGAATTATTGGTTAGTTCGCGCAAAATGGGGCGGAGTAGAAAATAAAAAGGCAGATTTTATTAATAATGATGAATGGATAAACGGTTACGCTGAAAAATATTTGGACATCGTTAATAGAGTGCAAGTTGAAGATATTTTGCTTTTAGCTGAAGATTCAACCATTACGCATTACGGAGTATGTAGTGTAAATGAGAAAGATGGCAGGCACTTAATTGTTGATAAATGGATGCTTTTAAAAGAGCCTGTTTTATTTCAGGCAAAAGGAGCCTATATAAAAACAATTGTAAAAGTAAATGATGAGAATTTAATAGATACATTTAGGCGTGAAATCGAGAAAACTATTATAAGTAATGATATAAAAGTAAAAAGCATTGTTATAGAAAACTTTACTGTATTTAAGAATGAGCAGTTAGAATTTTCTAATGGCTTGAATGTAGTTGTGGGTGAAAATAGTACGGGAAAAAGTCATTTGCTTAAATTACTTTATTCTTTGATTATGGGCATGAATCACTTTGTTTATTCTTACGCAGATTATTATGAAAGAAAAATGATTGGTGATGAAGCTATATCAGAAGCCATTGAGATAAGTTTAATGGGCATTTTCAAGCCTGATGAATTGATGAATTTGATAAGTTATGACAAAGATAAATGTTTCATAAATATAAATTTTGACAAGTATACGATTTCATTTTGTTTTAAATCACATTTTTCTGATAACAACCATATTAGTGCCGAAGAAAAAAACTTACCAACAGATTTTTTTGAAAAAAGTAGTATATTTATTCCCGCAAAAGAAATGCTTTCCTTTTATGAAGGTTTTATACCTTTATATGAAAATAGAGAAACTTCTTTTGACAGAATATATTACAACTTAGCAAGATCTTTAGGGCTGTCAGCCTTAAAAAGCATTGACTCTTACCCCATAGAAAGTAAGCTGTTATCTAGGTTGGAAGAAATAATAGAAGGAAAAATATTATTAGAACGTGGTAGATTTTATTTAGTGTCTAATAGCAATGGGCAAGAAACAGAAATAGCTTTAATTGCAGAAGGATTAAGAAAAATAGCCACGATTGCACAGCTTATAGCCAATGGCTCATTGAATAAAAACAGCATTCTTTTTTGGGATGAACCAGAAGCAAATTTGAATCCCAGATTAATTAAAAAAATGGCAGAAGTTTTGGTTGAACTTAGCCGCGCTGGAATGCAGGTTTTTATTGCAACGCATAGTTTATTCTTAGTTAAAGAGCTGGAAATTTTAAAAAGCAGAGAAGATAAAGTTAAATATTTTGGATTAGGACTTAATCAAGGATTAATTAGAGTCAGTCAAAGTGAAGATTTTGAATATTTAGACGATATTATTATATTAGATGAAGAACTTGAACAAGATGATAGATTTTTAAGCAAAAAGGAAGATTAGATGCCGACTATTAAAGAAGGGAATCTTTGTTTTAGTTTTGAGTTTGATGCTATAAAATTTGATGACAGTGTGTACTATAGAGATCATTTTATAAAAATTCAAAACGGTATTACCGCAGTTGATATCTTGGCAGTTAATGGCAAAACGGGTTATTTAATCGAAATAAAAGATTATACGCATCCAGATACAGGAAATTTGAAACCAAATGAATTAATTGAAGCCATTGTGAACAAGGTAGTATCAACTTTAGCCGCAATATTACCCATGA
>CAIQND010000655.1 GCA_903873045.1 uncultured Methylococcaceae bacterium
AATGACTTTATGTCATAAACGCTATTTTTTATATCTAAAAAAATGATATTTGAAATTGAAAGCTGGTAACTTTGCCTTGTTTTCTCAATAAATAGCACCAATCTTCCTAACTGCCTTTAAAAATGAGCGAACCGTGAGTTAAACGTTACAAGGTATACTTTAGTTTCTTTAATTTAACAACAACATTTTTAGGCGTCCTTCAGAAAGGCCCAAAAGTAGTTTGCGCTGGTTTCAACTCCAACTTGGTAACCAGTGCTGATGATCAGATCAATAAGCAGTCGAGTCGGGCAACGGCTTTATCGTTGCCACCAATTGGTTATTTTTTACCCAAGGTAAACCGACCCAAGAGATTTGGTATTGGCAACAGTAACTACTTGATGGCGTAAAGGCGTATTTAAAAACAAAGCCAATCCAAAAAATCGAGTTTGAGAATTTAAAAGCGTGGTGGGATAATCGCGTAGAAAATGAACAGGCGTGGAAAGTGTCGATAGTGGATTTACAAGCGACTAATTACAATCTGGATGTTAAAAATCCGCACGTTGCCGAAGTTGAACATTTACACCAGCGCGGAATTATTGACTTTAGTACATGAGTCGTTTGCTAAAAACGAATGTTTGTTAAATCAATTGAAACAGGAGTTAGGACAATGAGTTTATCTATCCAAGAAATTGAAACTGAAATTTTAACCTTGCCAGAGCAAGAACAATTAAAACTGATTGATTTTGTTGAGTCATTGAAAAGCAAATTTATAAAAAAACAAACGGCATTAGTTACCCATTGGAATCGCGCAGAAAAAAACGAAGCATGGGGGGAAATTGATTCTTCTGATTTGTCTGAAAATTACAAAGCCCATTTATATTCCAGAGAACCGATTGAAAAAGGGCAAGTTTCACCGATTTACAAAGCCTTTGATGAAGCGGGTTTAATTGGTTGTATTGAAACCGACGAACAACTTTCAACAAGCTATAAAGAAAAAATAGATTTTTCGTTTAAACATGGCGAGGCAAAATGATTATTGTTGATAGTGGCTTTTGGTTTGGATTATTTGACCGCAAAGACGCACATCATTTGGTTTGTAAAAAGTTTTTAATGCAATGCAACGAACCAATGATTACGACATTTCCCGTTTTAACAAAAGCCTTACATTTACTAATGCGCCGAGAGCAAGTTCAGTTAGCGTTTGATTTGTTCGCTTTTTTGCAAGTTTTACACAAACAAAACAAATTTTTTATTTTTTCATTACAAGACACGCATTTACCAAAACTTCACGCGCTGATGCTTCAATACGCCGATTTGCCAATGGATTTGGCGGATGCTTCATTGGTGTTGTTAGCTGAGGAATTGGGACATGGGCGCATTTTATCTACTGATAAGCGTGACTTTTGCACCTACCGCTGGAAAAATCATCAGCCGTTTAGCAATTTGTTGGAGGCGGTGTTATGAGTGAATGGCGAAAAGTTAAATTAAAAGATTTTTAGCACGGTACGGTCTTTGGAAAGCAGAACTACTATGCGGGACGGGTTTGCAACGCCTTTTCAAACATATGATGCCGCTGTTATTCAAAAAGTTTGCGTTAGGTATGTTAGCTGTTTAGTTAATGCAGGGTAAAACATCAGCCATGTCGGGTTAGGCGATAGCCGTAACCCGACACATTCGCTACGGGACTCATGATCTTGGCTATGAATAATCAAA
>CAIQND010000656.1 GCA_903873045.1 uncultured Methylococcaceae bacterium
CGAAGCGAGTTGTCCGCTTCGACTCCGCTCAGCGAACGGCTTAACGGGCGCATCCGCTACTTGAGGGAGAGGGTTGGGAGAGGGGAAATTAAAGTGGAGAAAATCCTTATTTAATCCCCCTCATCCCAACCTTCTCCCGGTAGAGAAGGAGCAAAGTGACTTGTGTCCCCCAAGTATTCCTTACTGCTATCGCCTAAGCCAACCGACGGATCATATCTAAAGCCAAGGCTTCTGCGACCTTGATACCATCGACAGCGGCTGACAGAATGCCGCCTGCATAACCGGCACCCTCCCCGGCTGGATAAAGTCCTTGGGTGTTGATGCTTTGGAAATGTTCGTTACGCTTGATTCTAATCGGCGATGAGGTGCGCGTTTCAACACCGGTCAACACGGCATCAGCCATGGCAAAGCCTTTAATTTTTTTGTCAAAAGCAGGCAATGCTTCGCGTATTGCTTCGATGGCGTAAGCTGGCAACGCAGAACTTAAATCACCTAAATGTACGCCAGGGGTATACGAAGGTTGCACCGAACCCCAGGTGATAGACGGTTTGTTGGCGATGAAATCACCTACTAATTGCCCAGGTGCCTGATAGGTTTCGCCACCCAATTTAAACGCATGCGCTTCCAACTGACGTTGAAAATCAATACCTGCCAACGGGCCACCCGGATAATCATCAGGCGTAATGCCCACCACGATACCGCTGTTGGCATTGCGCTCGTTGCGTGAATATTGACTCATGCCGTTGGTAACCACCTGTCCGGCCTCAGAGGTGGCGGCAACCACCGTACCGCCAGGACACATACAAAAACTGTACACCGAACGACCATTTTTACAGTGATGCACAAGCTTGTAATCTGCGGCTCCCAATAAGGGATTTCCGGCTTGCGTGCCATAACGACAACTATCAATCAGTGACTGTGGGTGCTCAATTCTGAAACCAATCGAAAACGGTTTGGCTTCAATATAGACACCTTGTTCATAAAGCATTTTAAAGGTGTCACGCGCACTATGTCCCACGGCCAGTATCACATGAGTACTCAGGATGGTTTCACCACTGGCCAGTGTTACACCGCGTACTTGACCGTTTTCAATTTCCAGGTTATCAACCCGGCTTTGAAAGCGAATCTCTCCACCTAATGATTCAATCGTGGCACGTATTTGTTCCACCATTGTTACCAATTTAAAGGTGCCAATATGGGGTTTACTGGCTCGCAGAATTTCGGCAGGAGCGCCCGCTTTTACAAATTCAGTCAGCACTTTTCGACCATATTGATTCGGGTCTTTAATCTGGGTATAGAGTTTGCCATCAGAAAAAGTGCCGGCACCGCCCTCACCAAACTGGACATTGGATTCCGGATTAAAAATGCCTTTACGCCAAAGTCCAAAAGTATCTTTGGTACGTTCGCGTACTTCTTTACCGCGTTCCAAAATAATCGGTTTAAATCCCATCTGCGCCAGAATCAAGCCGGCAAATAACCCGCAAGGCCCTGTGCCGATCACCAGGGGTCTACTGGTTAATTTTTTGGGAGCCTCGGTTACAAAATGGTAAGTGGTATCTGGGGTTATAGAAACATGTGGATCATCTTGCATCCGTGTTAAAATGGCGGCTTGATTTTTTGTTTCAACATCAAGGGTATAAACAAGACTGATCGCACTGCGCTTACGGGCATCGTGGCCTTGCCGAAATATTGTATAGGCAACCAGTTCCTCTACAGCAATGCCCAGCCGATTAAGTATGGCTGTTTTGAGCGCGTCTTCCGGATGATCCAGAGGGAGTTTAAGTTCAGTGATTCTCAACATGTTTAATAGTCCAATAAGGCCTTTTTATAAGGCTTTATGCTTTTCCAGAGTTAAAGTAATGGCAGTTGCCAAGTCATTAATAAAGTTTTTTAACACTCACCACCCAACATAGGCATTGTCCTGTTTTTTCTTTATAGTCGGTGTGCTATAAGCAATAATGGTTTGTGAGTCTTTGTTAAGAATGTATTTTACATTAATAGCGTTTTTCTTGTTAGCCACTCTATTATATGGCTGTTTATTGACGACATGAGGCTATGCATTACGAGTTGATAAATGCATTTTCGACGAGTCTATATGGCTTTTAAGTCAACTACCCGCAATCAATTCGATTTTCCATAGCAATAGAATGATCATTTGTGAATATAATTTAGTGTTGTTCTACCCTAAAAATAATAACCGTACGCTATAACAACAAGAGGGAAAACCCATGACACAAAAAAAATTACTCGGCCTGTTTTTTATGATTGCTTTTTTAAATAGTGATGCCATTAATGCCTCGGAGCATCATAGTGGCCATGGTGGCGGTGCTAGGGGCAGTAGTAGCCCGGGGACTTGTGAGAAAGTACGCGTAAGCAAATTTTTACCACCGCATTTAGCGACTGTCGTACCGGAAGCCGAATTTTCTTTTTTGGTGTTCAATATTGACAAACCAGAGCAGGTTACTATCGCTGTGAAAAATATTCCGGTGGATTTTACTGCTGAATTTAAAGACCCTTTTTATCTGATAAAAGGAAAATTGCCGGCCTCTCTTGTTAACACGGCAGCGCGAATTAATATTAAGGTGAGCGCTAAGTCCAGTCATTGTGAAGCTGAAGACGGCTGGCTATTGAAAATAGCTGACAAGTAGATCTTTCTCTTAAATAAGTCAGGTCTGCAAAAGTTGCCCACGATTCTCAGATTATAAATTGGTTTAATCTGAGAATCGGGGGCGGTTTATTTATTGCAAGTTACCTTACGGTCTTTTGTACAGCCTTAAATTAGATTGCCAACGTAAAACTTGATGCTGCTGATAACGCTGCGAGGCTCTTTATTATTAATATTGGTTAAAATTTATTTATGTCTGAAAAAAATCCCGTCAAAAAATGTGCCGCCTATTGTCTGGGGTTGCGTTTTGATATTAATCAATTAGCCTCTACTCTGTCTGATTCAACGCTGATCAGGATTATTAAAGGCGCCTTACTGATTGAGGACGCTCACTCCTGGTCGGTGGTGTTTGCTTATGGCGCTGTTGTGCATTGGAATGTTAGCTTGGAAGATCAAGGTAAGTTGCATCATTTATTATTGGATTACGCAGAAAATCCGCTGACCGTTATAGAAGAAGACAACTTTACGTTTGCTCTTGATTGTCCAAGTACACGTATTATTGAAGATCATATTGAAATCGAGTCGTCAGATCCCATTTTAATATTTGCCTTATCTCAAGGCATGGCTCAGTCGATTAAACTGGCCTCTTTTGAGACCAATGCCATAACCACCATCAATAATACCAATTACATTCCAAAATCATTAGCTGAAAATGGCCGCATTAAGTTAAGTCGTCATAAAATAGCCAAAATTCGCGGTCAATTATTTTTAACCAAAAGCGATATTATCTTAAATTATGACTTACTGGACACGCCTGATTTCTTTTGGGAATACCCGGAATATGAAGCTTTTTACAGCATTACCGCAAAGTACCTGGAAATAGCGCCGCGCACTCAGGTGTTGTCTAAAAAGCTGGAAACTATCCATGAATTGTTTGAAATGTTGGCGGATGAACAAAAACACCGGCATTCAAGCATCTTGGAATGGATTATTATCTGGCTAATCGCTTTTGAAATCGGCATGACGATATACGACAAAGTATTCTAAATAATAATATCCCCAATGCCGTTAAGTTAAGCCGTTCGCTGAGCGGAGTCGAAGCGATTTTTATGGCTTCGACTCCGCTCAGCCAACGATTTATCTTGACAAGAGGCACTTAACTTAATGGTATTGGTAACACCCCTTTTCTCACTCGACCCCCAAGGCTTTTTTTTAATGCTCAGTTATCGACATTCATTTCATGCAGGCAATTTTGCCGATGTTTTAAAACACCTTGTTTTGATAAAAATCCTTGAACACCTGAACAAAAAAGACAAACCTTTTTGTTGTATTGATACACATGCAGGCCCCGGTTCTTATGCC
>CAIQND010000657.1 GCA_903873045.1 uncultured Methylococcaceae bacterium
AATCTGGGACACGGTATATTGCCCGACATGAATCCCGAGCATGTTAAAGCAATGGTCGATGCAGTTCATGCCTACAGCCCTGCTTATCATCAATAATGACACGAGAGAACGCACTTATGAAAATATTAAACAGTATGTTGACACTGGGCTTACTGGTTCTTAATGGCCCTATAAAAGCCGAAACCCTTGAAGGCGGCAAACCCGTTGCTATGGTTGTTTATAGAAGCCCAAGCTGTGAATGTTGCGGTAAATGGCTGGAACATATCAAAAGCAACAACTTTACGGTTAAAGATATTGTTACCGATAATGTCCAGACCATTAAGGATAAATACGGTGTCTCAGCCGCAATGGCCTCTTGTCACACAGCGGTAGTCGACGGTTATGTTATTGAAGGTCATGTACCCGCCAATGACATCATGAACCTGCTAAAAACCAAACTCAAAATAGCGGGAATCGCCGTTCCCGGCATGCCCAAAGGTACCCCGGGCATGGAAATGGGCGGCAAAAAAGATGCCTATAAAGTAGTCAGCTTTGATAAAGAAAATAATTATAAAGTTTTTAACAGCTACCCGGAATCGCAATAATTCCAACCTCCCCCTTTGAAAAAGGGGGAGAGCAAAGCGAGAGGCCGAGGGATTTATTTAAAAGTACCAAAAATTCCGTCATTCCGGCAGGGATTGCCGGAATCCAGTTGCCATGGATGGCAATTACAAAGCATACAATTGATTTATAGACACTTCGATTTGTCGGGTTACGCTGTCGCTAACCCGCGAATAACTTTGCAAATTACGACGTGCAGGCTATCTACTTAAGGCGGGACAGTTTAAGGTTAAGCCTTTTTTCTTGTCCCGTCTAAAGTTGGTAGCCCGACGTGCATAGGGGTAGAAAATTTTCTACCCCTACAACCTATTGTTACTCTTTCTGGGTTCACCGTGATTGTTCATAGTCAAAAGTGCCCCGCCTTAGTTGGTAGCCGAGTTGTTCAAGCGTGATGGCTTCCAGGTTTTTTCTTGCCCGGACATCCAACAGGGCAGCTTTGGTTTCCTCGTTGGGCAAAGCGACATCGAAGGGCAGACCTTGTTTAGCAACAATCAGGTTAGTAAAAATGTTGACCGCTTCACTAAAGTTCATGCCGAGTTGGGATAGTATTTGTTTGGCTTCTGTTAGTTTATCGGCATCAATGCGCAAGCTGGTTTGTATTTTGGCTGACATGAGGATTTTCCCCTTGATTAGGTGTTCTTTTAGTATGCCATTCGGGATGCAATTTTGTATCGAATCAGTGAGGCAGACTCAAATACCGTGGAGTTGTCGGCCACGATGAAGCTTCGACTCGCGCATTTAATGCAAGTAATCATTTAAACGCTTGAGCTATTTAAGTAAGGGGATTATTATTTGCAAAATTATCTCGTTCCCAAGCTCCAGTTTGGAAATGCAGACATGGAGGCTCCAGTTTTCCGTCCAGCAATGCGGCAGTGGCACTGCCAAAACGTTTGGGACGGGGTTGCAAACCCATACGCATCAAGCTAAGCCCTATTACTATCAAATTCATGTACTTATCAAAAAACACATGAATTCAACACATTGAAAAATATAGTATTATTTTTAAACATTAAAATATGAATGACTTAAATCAACAGTATTTTGGCTTAGCTTGATGCGTATGGGTTGCAAACCCCGTCCCGCTGCGGGCATGGGCGGTTTTCAGGCCTCGACCCCTCTGGTGAGCGTTCCAAGACCCGATCCCCCTTCGACAAGCGCAGGGCGAACGAAATTTTGGAACGCTCAACTGCGGTTTTTAGGATCATATATTTATAGGTTAAATTGACAGCCATTAAAATAAAATGTATTTTGAATATATGAGTAAATTAGATGAAGTTAAAGAAATTTTAAATACATTAAGGGTGGCAATGAGTTTGACATTCGGGATGTTGATAATTGTTGTGGGTGGAATAATTAAACGATTTGATGATAATAATGTAGATTCTATATTTTGGCTTGGCACATTTTTTACACTATTTTTATTGGCAGTTATTTTTTTATTGATAATCAAGATTTCTCAGAGAACAAAAGAGATCAAGGAGTTATAGTCATGGTAATGGGGTTGATTGCAATTATTGGTATTGCTGTGTTGACAGGTGCATTGATGTTGTTTGCTGTTTATAAGCTATCGGAAGAATAAAATTACGTCCGAAGAAAGTAAGCAGAAAAATAAAGCAGGCAGATGCTCTGCGCGGGATTAAGTTTGTAACCCCGTCTCAAGCGTTTGATGCTGACCTTATACAAAGAAAAGCCTGCGGTGGGGAAACATACCCGTTACCGTTTTTTGATGCACAAGCCGAAAACGCCAGTTTCCGCTGGCATCCAAACGGGTTTATTCCTGAGGTTCTAAAAGATAGCAGTCGTTCCAAAACCTTTGGGACAGGGTTGCAAACCCCGTTCCGCAGCCGATCTAAGTCGAGATCGCCTGCCTTGTTGGCAATACCGGGTTATCTTTTAAATAAACTGCGTAGTGCGGCGGTTAATTAGTATTCACAACCGATTGTGATAACAGCGCCTCAAAGCAAGATATAATTGGCTAGGCTAACCCGCTTTAACATCAACTCTGACAGCTGACCATTACCGTAATGGCCATAACCCAACAGCAACGGGAGTATCGAAAAACCATGCACAACCAGTTGGAATCCAGCACAGGATTTACCCTGATGGAACTGATGGTTACCATCGCCATCGCGGGCATACTGTTAGGTGTTGCCATCCCCAGCTTTACCTCCATTATTTCCAGCAACCGCTTGACAACTTACGCCAATGAATTGGTGACTGCTTTAAATTTGGCGCGAAGTGAGGCGATAAAGAGGGGGCAGCATGTTGTTGTAAGAAAAACGGAAACTAATTGGGAATATGGCTGGCAAGTATTTGTTGATATTGATCGCTCACCATCATCGCATCAAAATGTGTTTAATACGGGTACCGATATTGTACTGAGAGTTTATTCGAAGCTTCCCGACTCTTATACCCTAAGAGGTAATAACAATTTCATCAATTTTATTCGTTATCAACCGGATGGAACTAGTAACAACATAGGCAGTTTTGTCCTTTGCGATAATAGCGATGGAAATAACATACCCGAAAAAAACACTTCAAAACTTATTACTGTTAATGCCACAGGTAGATTGCATATGGGCATTGATGCCGATAATGATGGAATACCTGAAAAAGATGATGGTACTGAAATCACCTCTTGTACTGTATCGCCTTTTTAGAGTCATGAACAAAAACGCCGGATTTACGCTAATCGAAGTTCTCATAGCCATGATAGTGCTGGCGGTCGGCTTGCTGGGCTTGGCTGGCTTGCAAGCAACCAGCCTTAGAAACAATTTAAGTGCTTACAACCGCAGTCAGGCCACGCAAATGGCTTATGACTTAATCGATAGAATGCGTGCCAATGTCGCTGGAATTGCCACATACACGACCGGAACGGCATCGGCAAAAGCGAATTGCAAAAATATAACAGGTTGCAGTCCGGTAGAAATGGCAACAAACGATCTCTATGAATGGACTTGTGCATTAGCTGGCGGTTGCGAAAATAATACGCCGCCTATAGCGGCGACCCTGCCCGGCGGACAAGGCATTGTGTGTTTAGATAGTACACCTAATGATGGCACTTCAGCCGCTATAGCAAACTGCGACGGTGCGGGTAACACTTACGTCATTAAAATTTGGTGGGACGATGATAGGAGTGGCACCGCCTCCCGACAATTTGTGACGAGCTTTACATTATGAAAAATCCCCCCTATCAAACTGGCATATCCCTGATTGAAATTATGATTGCCTTGTTAATAGGTGCGTTTTTGTTGGGCGGGGTGTTACAGATTTTTATAGGCAGCAAACAAACCTACCGGATGCAGGAAAACTTGTCCAGATTACAGGAAAATGGCCGTCTTGCACTGGATTTAATTGGGCGTGACATTCGAATGACGAGTTATTGGGGTTGTCTGGCACGTGCATCCGGAGATATTACTGGCGGCGATAGCACTATTACCTTAAAGGCGGCCTTTGTAACCACTCCGACGGGTTCCTGTGGATCAACGGTTGACAAAACAGCAGCCTACTATTGCGCCACAGCATCAACCATCAGATATTTAATTAATAATTCGATCCTACAAAAAATAACTGGCACAACTTCTTGCTCTCTAACTAGCAACTCAACTAACGATCTAATTGAAGGCATTGAAAATATGCAAATTTTATATGGTGAAGACACGCCTATCTTGAGTATTTACGATGGTTGGGCCAATTACTATGTGCCTGCTAATAATGTTGTCAACTGGGAAAAAGTAGTAAGCGTTCGCGTTAGCCTACTTGTTAAAAGCATTGACGACAACCTCGCCGTTCAGCCTTTAGCATATACCTACAATGGCACGACTTCGACACCGACTGATCGCAGGCTTAGACGGATTTTTACCACAACGATTGCCTTGCGAAATCGCCTCCCTTAGAGAAAAATCATGATCAACATCCATCGCAAGAGCGGTGCAGTCCTGATAATCAGTTTAATTATTCTGCTATTGCTAACGCTGATAGGTGCCACTTCCATACAAACCACTTCGCTGGAAGAAAAAATGGCCGGTAACCTGCGGAATGCAAACCTTGCTTTTCAGGCCGCTGAATCGGCCTTGCGGGTTGGCGAAGCAGACACTGCAACTATCTCATCATCGGGTTTTTATACCGGCAGCACGAATCCAATTACTGATATTGATTGGACGAATGCTGCCAAAAGAACCTATAGTAGTGTTGCGCTTTATATCATTGAAACGCCAGTCATCACTGATGGGTCTAGTTTAGAAGCCGGAACCCCTGCAGGTAGTGCGCAAACCAACTACTGGTATCGGATTACTGCATGTGGCACCGGCGGCATTGATAATGCCGTTACTGCATGTCCCGGCGGCACGGCTAATGCCTTGGTAATCCTGCAATCCATTTTTAAACGCTAGACCCTCCAAAGCAGTTTGAAGTGAGCTTATGAAAACTTCTGGTCAAAAAATTACCCGGTACCTCATGATTGTCTGGGGTCTTCTTATCTATGGCGGATTCAATTCCGCCCAGGCCATTACGCCCGCGCAAGTGCCGCTCTATGTCGGCATTTCTGCGGCCAAGCCCAATATCATGTTAATGCTAGATAGCTCTGGATCAATGAGTACGACTGTAACGACTACCAGCACCGCCTCTTCCCCCGCTGGCGCACCTTCGACCTCCGTTTATACCTGCAACATACCGATTTCTGGTGGTGTAACTCCACCTGTTCCTATGATCGTGACTTCTGGAGGAGTACCGCGATTTTGTGCAACTAGCACCGTCTGTTCCAGTACTAACCAGACTAGTTTTAGTAAAAATAAATGTTTCAATAACAGTAAAAGTTACGACGTAGCTTATTATAATGGCTCCACATTGGCTGGTGGCCCCTACACAGGCCAGCAACTAAACTGGTATTTTAGTCATGGCGTTTTCACACCCGGAAGTTTGTCAACCTCAATATCCGCCACAACCACGACTACTCGTACAGCACTTGCCAAACAAGCCGCCATAGATCTGATCACAACGTTAACACCCAGTTCCACCGGCAACGTAACCGTGAGAATGGGATTATCCAGATATAACGGCTCCGATGGCGGCTCCTTGCTATCTGAAATCAAGGATCTTGATTCGGCTCAATCTTTGACGCTCCAAAGCCAGGTTTCCAATATCCCTGCCAGCGACTCTACACCCCTTGCAACAACCCTAAGCGACATTGGAAAATATTTTGCTACCGACGAAACCGGCAATCTCAAACTTCATCCCACGACCACTAATACGGCAGCAAGTGTAACCAGTGTTTTTAGTAAAGCCAATGGCACAACAAGCCACTCCATCCGCAATTCCACAGGCATCAGCCCATTGGCAGCGCCCATTTTAGGCTACTGCCAAAAAAGCTTCGTAATACTGATAAGCGATGGACTTCCTAATGGTGATCGGGAAATTAGTCCTTTACTGCGAGATTACACCGGCGATTGCGCAACAAAAAGCTTATGCGATTCGACACCTGACACCAATATCACTCTTCCTGGGGCAAGTGGTGTAGCTCTCACTTCTACCAATACACAATGTAATGGTAGCCTTCACCCTCCTCAGTGGTACAACAAAGCCTGCAAAAACGGCACTAAAGCCGGACGTATTTATGAAACAGGTGGTAGCGATTATCTCGACGATGTGGCTCAAGCTTTATACGAAATGGATTTGCGTCCCACTTTAGGTGCCGCCAAAAAAGCCCAAATTCATGTTAAAAACAATGTCGTCACTTACGCCATCGGCTTGGCCGATCCCAGCCTTCAAACACAATCGGTATTAAGCGATGCGGCAACAGTGGGTGGAGGGAAGTTTTATTTTGCCGGGGATTCCAAATCCTTGGCCTCCGCACTTGATGAGGCTGTTTTTGACATATCCAGCCAAGTGGGTTCATCATCTTCCGTCGCTGCAAATTCGTCAAAACTGGAAAATGGCTCAGTCATTTATCAAGCCAAATTTGACAGCGCCGATTGGACAGGCGGTTTTTCGGCCTTTTCTCTTGGCGTAAGTGAGGATACTAATGGTAACGGCATACTGGACTCTGGCGAAGATACCAACGGCAATGGTATTTTGGATGCAGGCAGCATCGGTGCCAAACTCTGGGATGCAGTTGGACTTATTCCTGCTTTCGGCGCTCGCAATATCTATACCTACAACACCAGCACCTCGCAAGGAGCCACTTTTACCTGTGTCAGCAGTGGCGGCTTATCAGCTACGCAAAAAACAACACTAGGCATAGCCGATTGTAACAGCTCGACAGACGCGGGCGTATGGCGTTTAAACTATATACGCGGTGACTGGAGTCATGAACAAAAAAATCCTGCCCGTACTGACACTGACACCATCAGGACGGGCACAGACCTGATTTTTAGGAACCGTACCCATCTCGACAACCTAACCAGTGCAACGGTTTCCCCTGATCCTTGGGTTTTAGGTGATATTGTGAACTCCGATCCTATTTTTGTGGGTGCTGATGATTTCGGCTATGACGTATTGCCCGAAGGATCAAATTATAAAGCCTTTGTAACTGCGAATGCAGCACGGCGGAAAATGATTTATGTCGGTGCAAACGACGGCATGCTTCATGGTTTTGATGCCAATAGCGCGGGTGCGGATGCGGGCAAAGAAATCATTGCCTATGTACCCAACGCGGTTTACACCCAGTTAAACAGCCTATCCGACCCTGGTTATAACACTAACCATGTTTATTCGGTTGA
>CAIQND010000658.1 GCA_903873045.1 uncultured Methylococcaceae bacterium
CCTAGCCTGTCGAACTAGGATATGCGATATAATAAATGCTAATCAAGTCAATAAGTTATAATTATTGAAAAGCATAAAATAGCATTTTTTACGCTCTTAACTCTCTCTAAATCGTTATCATAAAACGAAAAATCAATGACTTAGATTAAAAAAGCCAACTGAATTTATCAGGATCTGGTTGTTTTCCATCCATTTTATTCTCTCACCTTATGGATTCAAAATAATCGACTGGCAATCATTTAAAAGACGTGTTAAAAGTTACTGATTATTTTACCGGGATAACTCAACACTATGCTTCAAACATCAAAAATATTACACAGTCGTGATGAATGGAAAAATAAAGCCATTGAACGTAGTGCTGAAATTCGAGAATATAGGAAAAATCAAAAACGCCATCTTGAAAAAATAGCCGAATTGAAATTGTATAATAGAGAAATGGAACAGCTGATTGACGCTAAAAAAAACAGTTGATTCCAGTCACTAACCTGCAAGCAGTAGACGTTTTAAAGACTGAGTCAAATTTAGAAACCGCCAAAGTCACACAAATTATCGACCTCAGTGAAGCCCAACAAGTACGAATTTTATGTGTATTAATCACCTTGGATGCTGTCGTTTCTTATCGTAGCGTTCCGCGTATTCTTCAATTATTTAATTTAAGGACACCGCTGAAATTAGATTGGCTACCCCACTTTACCTCGGTGATTAACTGGAGTTTGCGGGTTGGATTGGGACTGCTTAAACAAGTTAAACCTATCGCCAAACCTTGGGTGGCTATCATTGATCATTCCATTGATATAGGCACTAAAAAAGCCTTGGTCGTATTAAGGGTTACCGTAGAAGCCTTATCGGAACGTGGCAGTGCGCTTCAACTAAAAGACTGCGAATGTATAGGTTTAACCGTGTCTGATAAGGTGACAGGCGACACGATTCATCCTGAATTAGAAGCCATCTTCGCTCAAGCAGGCACACCTCTGGCCATCATAAAAGATGCCGATGCAACGCTTCAAAAAGGCGTTAGATTATGGTCTGAACAACAAGAAAACCCCACCCCTACGATTGATGACATCGGCCATACGATGGCAAATGCCCTCAAAGCTCAATTCGGAAAAGCCGAGACGTATAAACGTGTTACTGCGTTAGTCAGTCATGGTGCCAAGTGCTTGCGTCAAACAGAACTCGCTTTTCTGATGCCGCCAAAATTACGCACTAAGGGCCGTTTTCAAAGCATTAGCAAGCTCGGTAAATGGGGTGAAAAAATGCTGGATGTTTTTGCTGTTAAAGGCTGTGCAAAAAAAGCCAGCCTTTTAGATAAACTACGCAAGGCATTTCCTAACTTTCTCCAGTTGAGAAGTTTTATTGAAGGTTTTGCGACAACTACAAAAATAGTTTCGCAGGTTTTGGAAATCCTTAAAAACAAAGGTCTTGATAAAACAACTTATAAAGCGTGTTATAAATTATCACAAGAGCTGCCCAGAAACTCACCAGTAAAAAAACGTTTACAAGCCTGGTTAAAGAAGAACCTTAAGGTTCAGAAAGAACTTACCGACTTACCGCTGGTGGTTAGCAGTGATATTATTGAATCGCTTTTTGGAAATTTCAAACATATTATTGAACGTAGCCCACAGGCCGATATGAATCGATCAATTCTACTCATTC
>CAIQND010000659.1 GCA_903873045.1 uncultured Methylococcaceae bacterium
GAATGTTTTAGGCGACGCTAAACGATAACCGGTATAAACCAGTAAGGCGGCTAAAGCAGCCAAAGGAATACGTTGTATAAAACCGGTAAAAAAGACGACAAACAGCAATAAAATCAAGCCATGAAAGAAGTTGGCCCACGC
This sequence comes from uncultured Methylococcaceae bacterium, assembly GCA_903873045.1. GTDB lineage: Bacteria > Pseudomonadota > Gammaproteobacteria > Methylococcales > Methylomonadaceae > Methylobacter_C. The sequence continues at coordinate 142 of CAIQND010000659.1, forward strand.
GGTTTTTGCACCATTATTGATATTTGCCGAGCTACGGACAATTTCAGAAATCATCGGCAAGCCGCCAATCATACCAGCCACCAGATTACCCAGGCCGATCGCTGTTAAATCACGATCAAGATCAGACGTTCGCTTATACGGATCAAGCTTATCTACCGCTGTCGCACTGAGTAAACTTTCAAGACTGCCTACCAAGCTGATGCTTAGCACGGCCTCCCAGAAGGCCATTGTCGTTATTTTTGAAAAGTCGGGAAAATAAAAACCGGCCATAAAATTATCGGGAATTGCCACCAGATAGTGTGAGCTGCTGTTAGCCGCTTCCTGAAAGCCAAAATGCCAAGCGAAGACGATGCCCATTAACACGACAATAACCGGAGCTGGAATTTTGCTTTCGCTTAAAGGCCAAATAACTAAGATTAGCAAGCCTAAAAAACTGATCAGAACACAATCCAGATTCATGCTAAGCAAGCTGTGTGGAATTTGTGCAATGATCGAAAACAGACTGCCGGGGGGCGGCGTAACGCCCAACATAACGTGAGTTTGTGTGGCGATAATAATAATACCAATTGCAGCCAGCATGCCATGAATCACCGAGGTAGGAAAAAAGGAACTCAATTGCCCCAGTTTAAACCGCCCCATCAAAATCTGTAAAACACTGGCGACCACAATCGCAGCCAGGGTATAACGGTAACCCGCCAACGCATCGCCTTCACCCAAGGCTTGCACCGCCGCCAAAATAACCACAATCAAACCGGCAGCCGGTCCATTGATAGTCAGGTAAGAACCGCTAATGCGCGATACCAATACGCCACCGATAATCGCGGTGATAATACCGGCTGATGGTGGAAAGCCAGAAGCCACCGCTATACCCAAACATAAAGGCAAGGCGATAAGAAAAACCAAAAATCCGGAAGTTAAGTCGTTAAGCCAGTTTTCTTTTAAACCGGTCAGTCCGGTTTTTGGCATCGTCGACAGGGATGATTTATTCATAAAAGTCCTCGTTTAGTGTAGTAAAGATTGATTGTAAATGCTGCTCAGTCAACCACTATACCACCACACAGCGCGACGGGGCGCTGACCGTAAAACTATCACAGTTGTCGAGTTACGCTACGTTTGGCCATGATTTCTGCATGGCCAATAAGTTTTGCAGAAATCAATAACGCTGTTAACTCATTAATCGTAAGTATTCAGTCCCCCCATTTTTCAAAGGGGGAGGTGAATAATTACGATTAATAGACCGCTATATTACAAGCCGTAATGGTCACTTTTGCGACGACTCATATTACCTGGTTTCATTCTGCGTACTGCCAAAGGATGGGCCGAAAAAGTCTCATGATATTCCATCCCGATAAATACACATTTTCCGCCGTGCCCTTCATAGTTATGCTGAAAGTCATGAATAAATTCCATCACCGTATGATCAATCAGATACGCATTATTTAATTGAAAAATGATAGTCTTTCCGTTTTCGAGATTAGCCAACGCCGTCTTTAAAGACATAAAGTTGGAGAAAATAGCCGACCCTACTATCGAAACTATCACGGAATCAGCATCTTTAGGCTTAATCACAAAGTGGATTTTGAACAAATTATTGAGTCTGACACCGCGCAGCAGGTGGATAGCAAACTTGGCGGTAATGCCGATAGCGACACCAATTAATAAATCGGTTGCCAATACACCGATAATCGTTACCACAAACATAAACAACTGTTCTTTACCTATGTGTAAAACGTTTGCAAATGACTTTGGAGAAGCCAGACGAAAACCGGTAAATACCAGTAATGCAGCTAAAGCCGCAAGCGGAATGCTATGAATCAAACGTGGAAACAATACCACGAACAATAGCAAAAATGCACCGTGAAAAAAATTGGCCCACTGGGTTTTGGCACCATTATTGACGTTAGCAGAGCTACGAACAATCTCGGCTATCATCGGCAATCCACCGATTAATCCGGCTAACAGATTGCCCGCGCCGACGGCGGTTAAATCACGATCAAGATTGGAATGGCGTTTATACGGATCAAGTTTGTCCACCGCCATCGCGCTAAGCAAACTCTCCAAGCTACCGACCAGGCTGATGCTGATAACGGCTTCCCAAAATTCTAGCGTGGCAATTTTTGAAAAGTCAGGAAAATAAAAACTGGACATAAAGTTGTCAGAAATAGCCACCAAAAATTTAGGTCCGACAGTTTCCTCATGATGCGCCAGAAAATGCGCATCCGGCAGAAACAAATACATGTGCTCATGATCCAGATCAAAATATTTCGCTAAACCTATTCCTGCCAGCACCACAATCAGGGGTGCCGGAATCATCTTTAACACAGGATTTTTTAACAGTGCCCAAACAATCAATATCGCCAGTCCGGTAAAACCAATAATGGCAATTTCATGATTAAGGTTCATAATGCTGTGCGGAATTTGAGCGATAGTCGAAAACAGACTACTGCCTTTCTCCGGGGTAGAGCCCAGCATGACATGGATTTGTTTGGCCATAATAATGATGCCAATCGCCGCCAACATGCCATGTATTACCGATGCCGGAAAAAAAGAACTCAGTCGCCCGGCTTTAAATACGCCCATTAAGATTTGTAATACACTGGCAACCACAATAGCAGCCAAGGCATAACGATAACCGGCCATTGCATCTCCTTCACCCAGTTCTTGCACAGCACTGAGCACCACCACAATCAAACCGGCAGCAGGGCCATTGATGGTTATAAAGGAACCGCTGGCACGAGAAACCAGCATACCACCGATAATAGCGGTAATAATCCCCGCTGAAGGTGGAAAGCCCGAAGCCATTGATATACCCAAACACAAAGGCAAAGCAATAAGAAAGACCAGAAATCCTGACAGCAAATCGCTACGCCAGTTTTCCTTTAAACCAGCCAGGCCCGTTTTGGGTAATGCAGCTGATGAAGCTTCGCTCATATAAATCCTCGTTATTGATAATAATGTTTATACTTTATTACATGCGATTATTGTGCCAACGGTTTTTTATTTTTTAACATGCTGATTTTATGAGTATATTAGTCTATTTTTTAATCAGGTAGTAGATAGTAAACGGTGATACTGGTGCAAATAAACCGTCAGCGGTTTATTTGCACCGTGGCAAAATCAAAATATGGACGGTTTTAGGTGCCAGCTTTGGGCTACTCACTTTAGTTAGGACAAAAATATCAATGTTAGACCTGACAGTTTTATAAAACCTGTCAGGTCTGTCCCATTTTAAATTGATAGCCCGGCTTTGCACCGCTGACAGAAGGTTTTAAGGGAAATAATCACTGGATTGTAGGCACTTACAAACAACTTATGCATGACGAAAGCAGGGGACTTGGCATTGATGTGGTAAAATTTTTCAAAATACGGAGCGTTGAGGCAAAGGTAATAAAATATCAATCTATTGATTTTAACTGGGGGAGAAAGGCTTGGAAACAGATTGGTCGGAAGGTTATAAAATGGGGCGGCGTAAACTGGTTACCGTTCTGGATAAAATGATTATCCGCGATTTACTCAAGACGTTGCTGTCAGTGTTGACCGTTATTGTGGTTATTATCGTCAGTCGGAAATTTATCAGGATTCTTGACGAAGCGATTGCAGGGCAAGTATCAAACGAAACGTTACTGAGTATCTTGGGGCTAAAAACGATTTCAGCTACGGTGGAATTTTTGCCTGTCGCCCTATTTATGGCCGTATTAATGGTGATGGGCAGAATGTACCGGGATCAGGAAATGTCGGCAGTTGCTTCAGCGGGTGGGGGTGCCGGAACGCTTTATCGAGCGGTATTTCTGTTGGTTGTTCCCTTAAGTGTGCTGGCTTTGGGGTTGTCGCTGTATGTCTCGCCATGGGCGGAAGCCAATGTCGATCAGATAATGAAACAGGGCGAAGAATCAGCCGACTTAAGAGGGATTGCCGCAGGCAAGTTTAGTGAATATAGCCAAGGTGATCTGGTTTTTTATGTAGAAAAAATCAGCGCTGATAAAAAGATGCACAACGTTTTTGTGCAAAACAAGCAGAACGGAAATATGGATATTATTAATGCTGACGCTGCCAGGATAGAAGATTTGGCTGACGGACGCTACATCATTTTTGAGAACGGTGAACAAGTAAGAGGTCAGCCGGGTACTTTAAATTATGTGATTGAACAGTTCGTCGAATACGCCGTAAGACTGGAAACAAAAGAATCGGTCGTTGCCCTTAACCGGCAAGCGCTTGCCGTGGATTTATTATGGCGATCTAAAGTGAAATCCTACATTGCTGAATTGCAGCGTCGCTTTTCTGTTCCTTTAGGGGCGTTGTTATTAAGTTTTATTGCCGTCCCTTTGGCTCAGATTTCACCGCGTGGCGGGGTTTACGGAAATATGCTGGTGGGCTTTTTAATCTATTTCAGTTATGGAAATCTTGTTCGTGTCAGTCAGAGCTGGGTAATGACCGGTGCTATCCCTGCTTGGCTGGGTGGCGCAAGCGTTAATGTACTGTTGTTATTGATTGGCGGTTTTTTATTGGCCAGATTATATGGGTGGCAGTGGCTGGTGATGAAAATCAGAGGTAAGGTGTCTTAAATGAATGTATTAACAGGCTATATCGTCAGGGAAATTATAAAAGGCTCTTTTGTTGCGGTGATATTATTATTGACTTTGTTTAATTTATTTACCTTTAGTGATGAATTAAATGATGTGGGTGGAGGTTACGGCTTAAAACAAATTTTCTATTATCTGGCATTGACATCCCCCACTGTTTTTTATGAACTGGTTCCTGCCTCTGCATTATTAGGCAGCTTGTTTATTTTGGGTGCGATGGGTAATAATCGTGAGCTTATTGCCATGCGGGCTGCGGGATTATCTATTTTTGGCATTATTAAAGCGGTGATGCTGGCAGGTGCCATTTTGGTTTTTATTTCAACATTGATTGGTGAATTTGTTGCCCCCGTCACCGAACGCATGGCAAAAATGGTTAGAGTTTCTGCCCGTAACGAACAGGTTCTTATGGATGTAAAATATGGACTCTGGCTGCGTGAAGGCAAGAAATTTGTCAATGTACGGCAAATACTGGATGACGATAACTTGGCAGACATCAGTATTTATGAGCTGGATGATCAGCAACATCTATACCAGGCTCTACACGCAGATCAGGCTGTTTTTTTGGGGAACCAGCAATGGAATCTCAAAAACATCAAGCAATCAATAATTTCAACAGAACAGATGCTTGCCAATACACAAGACAATCAAATCTTAAAGTCAGCCATTGCGCCCAACTTGCTCAAAATTGTCGTTGTTAATCCCAGTAATCTGTCGTTGCTCGACTTGGACGATTACATCGTTTTTTTAAAGAAAAACCATCAGAAATCCCAGTCATTTGAGCTGGCTTTTTGGGGGCGCATCGTCAATCCTTTGGTCACATTTATCATGTTGCTGTTATCCGCACCCTTTGTGATCGGCGTTAAACGAGGCGTTAGTGTCGGTGCAAGAATGATGATAGGTGTCGTTATTGGCATGGGCTTTAATATTTTCGACAAGATTGTTGGACATCTTGGCTTGATTTATGACTTAAATCCGCCCTTAATAGCATTTATTCCCAGCTTGATTGTTTTGGCACTGGCACTCTTTGCAGTGAGCCGGGTACGCGAATAATTTATTGCATATTCTGGCCCACCCTGAATGCTGATTCTGGTTTCAAGCTGAACACTTTTTGGATTTTCCAGAATTTGTGTTCAGATTGCCAGAATCCAGCCTAACGCATTGTTTATCAAACCAGACTATCATTTTCCGTTTAAGTGGAGAGGATAATGTCAGCGAAGAGAATAGCAATACGAAAATTAAGAGAAATACTCAGACTATAAACATGGCGAGACAAGCGGTCAAATGCGCCGCCAATTCAAACGGGGATGCTTTTTTGCGCGGATCTACTTCTCGCATCCAATCAAACAACTGGGGGAAATGATGGGTGACGGTGGTATAAATTTGATAGATCAGGTCGGTTTTCTTTTCTTTGCAGGCACGAATTGCCGCTTTCTCTAACTTTTTATCATGTTTTTTGGCGGCTTTTTTTTAATCGACATTGTACAGTTTGTGGGTCACAGCTTTTGGCTTTTTTTTCATAGGGGGTATATTATTTAAAAAGTGAAATTAATAAAAATCCCGCTATTATCTAACAAAATTAGCCGGAAGATTATATTTTCATTCCATCGTAAGTTGTTGTTTTTTTATGATGGTTTGATATGCTCTGAATGGCTGACTTCCAGAGCCCCCCCTATTTCGCTACACCCCTAAAAACATATTTGCTAATATTAAGTATCGATTATCGTCGGGCTTGTCCAACAACCGGATAAGATTGTGGTTCGCTTTGCTCGCACAATCTATCCTTATTCGTCGGGTATCACTAAAAGCAGTTGCGAAATAACTTAAAATACTCGATACTTTGAGTTAACACGACCGTCCTTTTATTTTCTGTTGTGTCATTGTTTAAAAATAACAAACGGGTCGATTTTTCAACTACTGGAGATTATTAAAAATGAAGAAAATGATTATCTTAGGATTGGCTATTGCGGCCTTAAATTCACTGAATGTATCCGCTGCAACTGACAGCAAATACCCGGCTGCAGATTTTGAGCCCAGTGTCATTTACCGTGCTAAAGAGGTGGTTAGTGATCCGACTCAAAATGAAGTTGACCCCAAATATCCCGCAGCAAACTTTACGCCTATCGTTGTCTTTGTTGATGCTACATTAGCCGATCAAGCTCAAGATGAATCTGATCCCAAGTATCCCGCCGCTTACTTTAAGCCCAGAGTTATTTATCCCTGATTGGATGGTGGGTTGATGCTTTTATAGATTAACCCGATCAAAACCGTCACGGATCATCGGTTGCCGGGTAAGATTCTATTCGTGCTATTTCAAGACAAAATTCCCCCAGTTGTTTATTGAGCTGCTACTTATGTTCAAATAGATGACAACAGCGCCCGCGTCAACGGCACTAATTAGTATTTCCAGGTGGTCTGTAGCCCTTTATTTACCGCCTATTTCACGACCCCCAAAAAAGACCGCCTGTCGGTATTAGACGTGCCCACCGACTTTGCGCCCCCACAGTATCTTTATAATCAACAGGCTCAAGTGCTGCTTGATATTTTTAAGTTAGCCGCTAAAGCACGTGTTGCGATAGACGCCTCTGTACCGTTCGATGTGGTGATGAATGAAGCTGAATTCAAAGCGTATTTGAGCAACCTGGACAGCCGCCAAAGCATTCGTCTTACCGAAGCCTGCGCAATCGCCCATTACCAACAACAAACCGAGTTCCCCATCATTGACAAGTTACTGGCCGATGACGCGCCACAATTCAAACTGCTTACGCAATGGCTGGGGCTTTGTTGGGTGCATGACGGACGGCACTATAAAAAACTTAAGCCCATTGTCCCGATATATCAATCCGCCTTAACCGATTTTCGAGACCGATATTGGGCGTATTACACTTAATTGGTATCCACTTTAAATCCCAGGGTAAAACTTGGTATGTAAAAAATAATATACGTTAAAATTAACTACTTAATTATTGCTAGCATTCAATTTAAGGTGGCCTCATTTTTCTTATTCCGAACTCAGGTTAGCCATTAATGTTTTTGCGCAATAAACCGGAAAAGTCGCTAAAAAAAATGCCCTGCCAGTTTTCTGGCAAGGCATTTTCCAACTAAAAGAATGCTCTAAAAAAACA
>CAIQND010000660.1 GCA_903873045.1 uncultured Methylococcaceae bacterium
GCTGGAAATATCCGGCACCGTTCTCAGAACCGCTTCAGCCCCGGTTACGGCCTCCACGCCTCTAGCGATATAATTAGCCATTTCTGCGGTTGCGCCGTTGCGGGAGAAATAAAGAACCAGAATTTTTATCATAAAGTTAGGAGTAGTGGCTTATAAAATAGCGAGTACCGCTTCCGGTGGACGACCGATAGCCGCTTTGTCGTTAGTAATAACAAGTGGGCGTTCAATGAGTATTGGATTATTGACCATGCCATTAATCAGCGCCTGCCGATCAAGGGACGGATTATCCAAACCATTTTCCCTATAGGCAGTTTCTTTCTTGCGCATTAACTCACGCGGTTCCATGCCCAGTTTTTGTAGAATATCATCCAGTTCTTCCGCGTTGGGCGGTGTTTTCAGATACTCAATAATCTCAACATCAACGCCTTGCGCTTGTAGTAATTGCAAGGTTTGACGTGATTTGCCGCAACGCGGATTGTGATAAATTTTCACGCTCATGGTTCACACACCGACAGGGCACAAGTTCCCAATAAAATAAAGACGCTATAATAGCATTTTTAATAAATTATACGCTTGAAAACCACTCTGATTTCACTCAGCTGGCTTTTAGTCGTTAAAGAAGTTAAGTATTTATCATAGGGATAAACGCGTGCCAATAACAAATCTTAAAGAACGGCTAATGGATCGAATGAAGCAATACTGGTTATTAGCACGATTCGACCGGCCTATCGGTATTTTAATTTTATTATGGCCCGCTTTGTGGGCGCTTTGGGTCGCCAGTAACGGCAAACCTGATTTATGGGTGTTAAGCGTTATTTGCCTGGGCGTGGTATTGATGCGTGCTGCCGGTTGCGTGATTAATGACTATGCGGACAGGGATTTTGATCCTCATGTAGAGCGTACCAAACAACGCCCGATTGCAGCAGGCAACGTTAAGCCCAAAGAGGCTCTTATTCTTTTTGTGGTGTTATGCCTGTGTGCTTTTGGCTTGGTATTAACGCTGAATATTTATACCATACTGTTGTCTTTTATCGCCGCATTTCTGGCCGCCAGTTATCCGTTTATGAAGCGCTACACCCAGTTGCCGCAAGCTTATTTGGGTATTGCCTTTGGTTGGGCGGTGCCCATGTCTTTTTCTGCACAAATTAACAGCATTCCAGCAGTGGCGTGGGTGATGTATTTAGCCGTTGTGCTATGGGCGTTGGTTTATGACACCATGTATGCCATGGTCGATAAAGAGGATGATTTAAAAATAGGCGTTAAATCCACCGCCATTCTTTTTGGTGCTTACGAACGTCACATTATGGCGATTTTGCAGATTATTATTGTCGGATTACTGATTGCCGTGGGGCAAATGCAGCAATTGAACGGGTCTTATTATAGCGGTATTTTAGTGGCTGCTGGATTCTCCGTTTATCAACAAAAATTGATTTTTCATCGGGACAAGGTCTTGTGCTTTAAAGCTTTTTTAAATAACAACTGGTTTGGCATGGCTGTATTTGCTGGCTTGGTAATGGATTATTGGTTGCGTTGATTCTTAAAATAGCAGTGGCATGCCTGAAGCGCCTCTGTTTGCTGTCGCTCGAATCGACTTATTCCGGTCTACAAGACTATCAAAATTAGATGCGTTACAATGGCTCAACTAAAAAAAGGACGCTCTACATGTTTAGATTAAGCCAATATATGCGGGAACTGCTTACCCCGACACCGTTAAAACCCGCACGCAAACCCGCAGCTCCGGTGGTTATCTGGAATTTAATCCGTCGCTGTAATCTTACCTGCAAGCACTGTTACACCACCTCGGCCAATATTGATTTTCCCGGAGAATTAACCACCCAACAAATCTATACGGTTATGGATGATTTAAAAGCCTTTAAAGTGCCGGTGTTGATTTTGTCTGGCGGTGAGCCGTTATTACATCCCGATATATTCAATATATCCCGTCGCGCCAAAGACATGGGTTTTTATGTTGCCCTGTCCAGTAATGGCACCAAAATATCGACTGAAAATATCGATGAAATAGCGGCTATTGATTATCAATATATCGGCGTAAGTCTGGATGGCATTAAAGATACCCATGACCAGTTTCGGCGGGTAAAAGGTTCTTTTGACGATGCCCTGCGCGGCGTGCATTTGTGTCTGAATAAAGGGATTAAGGTGGGTATTCGCTTTACCTTAACACAGGATAATGCCATGGACTTTCCGGCTCTTTTGCAACTCATGGATGATAACGACATCGACAAGTTTTATTTGTCCCATCTGAATTATGGCGGTCGTGGCAATAGAAATCGTAAAGATGACGCGCATTTTGAAATGACCCGAGATGCCATGGATTTGATGTTTCAAACCTGTTATGACTGGCTTAAAGCAGGCAAGGATCGGGAATTTGTTACCGGCAATAATGACGCCGATGCCGTTTATTTTTTGCATTGGGTCACAAAACATTTTCCGGATAAAGCCGAGCACATTAAAGCCAAATTGGAACAATGGGGCGGCAATGCCTCCGGTGTTAATGTTGCCAATATCGATAACCTGGGCAACGTGCATCCCGACACGTTCTGGTGGCATTACGATTTGGGCAATGTAAAGGATCGCCCGTTTTCAGAAATATGGATGGACACGGCTGATCCTTTAATGGCTGGACTAAAACAAATCCCAAGGCCACTGGAAGGCCGTTGTGGAATCTGTCATTATCAAGCTATCTGCAATGGCAATACCCGTGTCCGAGCGGCACAAACCACAGCAAACTACTGGGCAGAAGATCCAGGTTGTTATTTATCAGAGCTTGAGATAACGGCACCTCATTGATTTCTTGTGAATAATCTTGGATTTTGGCCTTGGAATACAACCTGAACGAATTAAGCCGCTACAGTGAGGGATTTTTAATGAATAAGGTTATTACTGTCTACTCTTTGCCACACCGGCATGTGTATGTCAAGATGGCTAATGGTCAATGCGGTGAATTTGATATGACTCCCTACTTGGAAAGTGATTTTTTTTCAGCATTAAAAAATGATGACTATTTCAAACAAGTAAGACTTTTTTGGCTCTTCTGAGTTTGGCGTGATCACGTAATATCAAAAATCAAATGGTTATGAGGCATTTTTAAAATCTGAGGATATGCACTGTAACCATTTTTTAGCACCTAAAATGCTGTAACAGGGGAGGTATTTATTAATTTGCATA
>CAIQND010000661.1 GCA_903873045.1 uncultured Methylococcaceae bacterium
TAAACAGGAAACCATGTTGCCAATAAAATTAGGGGTCGCATTAAGAATTTGCAGGTTATTGGGCAGAAAAGAGCAAATCAGGAATAAAAAGCTTAGCGATGCTCCAATTAGGGTTGCCTGTTTAAGGGCGGATTTATCAGAGGAGTAAGTGGCCAGTGCCGGCATAATGGCGACTGCTTGCAGGGCGATATGATAAGTTGACAACTCGCTTAAATAAAAATTGGTGCCGTAGCCGCATTGGTCAGCAACCGGGTAGGCAAAATATTGAATAAACTCCATGAGTGAAAAATGGAAAATGGCATAAGCTCTCGCGAACCTTACCCAAAAAGCTTCGGTTTTATCAATAAAAGTCACGCCTGAAGCCGCAAATCCTATAAGACCTAGCCCCAGCGACATATCAGCACTAAAACACATTATTTTTACCTAAAAATTAACTAGTATAATAAAAAAAACCATTAAGACAATGTTAAAGTGAGGTGAGACGGTAAATGCTTCGTTGTATATCACATGCAGGGTGTAATAAACGAAGCTGAATACACTTAATAAGAAGCGACTAACGTGGCTAGTTTTAAATAAATAACGATATAAATCAAGAAAAAATTACTTCGTTGTTTAAATGGCTTGCTGGCGTTAAATTGTGCTTTGTAGGTGCGAGCCATGCCTGTGAGCACGGTCGATCAATTTAGTTATGATGTCGTGGACAAGGTGAACTGATAAATTCCGTTTGAGTGAGGGCAGCCGATATATAAGGTGCTAAAAATATGACGAGTAATTTCCATGCTAAATGGGGCTACGAATAGGGCTTTAAGTTGTCTCCCGTGTATTAAACAGGCCTTGCTACATAAGCATTTCAGGTGCTGGTTGAATAAAGACAATGACTATCAGGGCATTGTCGATTAAAATAGCCAAGATTTTTAAACTGCTAATCAGTTTTCTTCTGAATACCATACCTTCTCAATGACAAAATACATTTTCATTACCGGCGGTGTTGTTTCATCGCTAGGCAAGGGCATTGCTGCATCGTCGCTTGCCGCCATTCTTGAGGCCCGGGGTCTCAAGGTCACTATGACCAAGCTGGATCCCTACATCAATCTTGATCCGGGCACTATGAGTCCTTTTCAACATGGTGAAGTATTTGTCACTGAAGATGGTGCAGAAACTGATCTGGATTTGGGCCATTATGAACGGTTTCTTAAAACCACGATGGCCAAAAAGAATAATTTCACCGCAGGTCAGGTTTATGACAGCGTTTTGCGTAGTGAGCGTAAAGGTGAATATTTAGGTGCTACCGTTCAGGTTATTCCGCATATTACCGATGAAATAAAACGCCGTGTTTATCTCAGTGCAGAAGGCATGGACGTTGCTTTAATTGAGGTGGGCGGTACTGTCGGTGATATTGAATCACTGCCATTTCTGGAAGCTATCCGGCAAATGCGTTTTGAGCTGGGTATGGACAGATCGCTGTTTATTCATTTAACACTGGTGCCGTATATTCGTTCTGCCGGTGAAATTAAAACCAAGCCTACTCAGCATTCAGTAAAAGAACTGCGGACGATTGGTATCCAACCGGATATTCTGATTTGTCGCTCGGAACGCCCCGTTCCAGTAGCTGAGCGCCGCAAAATTGCCTTGTTTACCAATGTAGAAGAAAAAGCGGTTATTTCTGCGGTCGATGCCGACTCTATTTACCGAATTCCGTTGCTGCTGCATGAACAAGGTCTGGATGATATTGTTGTCAGCAAATTGAGACTCAATGCAATGCCGGCAGATTTAACCGAATGGACGACTGTTATTGAAGCATTAACCCATCCGGTTAATGAAGTGACTATTGCCATTGTCGGCAAGTATGTTGATCATTCCGACGCTTATAAGTCGCTTAATGAAGCACTGATTCATGCCGGTATTTCTACCCGTACCAAGGTTATTCTTAAGTACATAGATTCAGAACTGATAGAGGACGAAGGCGTTGCCCGTCTGAAAGATGTTGATGCGATTTTGGTGCCGGGCGGTTTTGGTGAGCGTGGCGTGGAAGGTAAAATTGCCACCGTTCGCTATGCGCGCGAAAATAAAATCCCGTATCTGGGTATTTGTTTGGGGATGCAGGTTGCAGTCATTGAATTTGCCCGCGATGTTGCAGGTCTGGAAGGTGCGCACAGTACAGAATTTTTGCCTAAATCACCGCATCCTGTTATCGGCTTGATCACCGAGTGGTGGGCTGAAAGTGGTCAACTGGAAACGCGCGACGAAAATACCGAGTTGGGTGGTTCCATGCGCTTGGGTGGACAAAAATGCCGATTACAAAATGATTCATTAGCTTTTCAGCTTTATCAGAAAGATGTGATTACCGAACGGCATCGTCATCGTTATGAATTTAATAACTCATACATTGAAAGACTGGAAAAGGCCGGGATGCGCTTTTCCGGAAAATCAATTGACGGACGCTTGGTTGAAGTCATTGAATTACCGGATCATCCATGGTTTTTAGCGTGTCAGTTCCATCCTGAATTTACCTCAACGCCCAGAAAAGGACATCCCTTGTTTTCCGGATTTGTCGTTGCAGCAGTACAAAATAAAAAGGTGACAACCTAATGAAATTATGTGGTTTTGAAGTTGGATTAGATCAGCCGTTTTTTTTAATCGCCGGCCCATGTGTGATTGAAAGTGAGCAATTGGCACTGGATACAGCGGGTTATCTTAAAGAATTAACAACCGCCTTAAATATCCCGTTTATTTACAAATCATCGTTTGATAAAGCCAACCGCTCGTCACACGAAAGCTTTAGAGGTTTGGGGATAGAGAAAGGTCTGGAAATACTGGAAAAAGTTAAGCAACAAATCGGTGTTCCGGTGTTAACGGATGTCCATGAAGACACGCCCTTAGCGGAAGTTGCCAGCGTGGTTGATGTCATGCAAACACCGGCTTTTTTATGTCGTCAAACCAATTTTATTCAGCAGGTCGCTTCGCAAGGTATACCGGTCAATATCAAAAAAGGCCAGTTTCTTGCGCCTTGGGATATGGTGCATGTCGCCAATAAAGCTAAAGCCACCGGCAATCAACAGATTATGGTCTGTGAGCGCGGCGTGTCTTTTGGTTATAACAACCTGGTTTCCGACATGCGCTCGTTAGCCGTGATGCGGGACACCCATTGCCCAGTGGTTTTTGATGCGACCCATTCCGTACAATTACCCGGTGGCCAAGGTACTTGCTCGGGCGGACAGCGTGAATTTGTGCCGGTGTTGGCCAGAGCCGCCATCGCTGTCGGCGTTGCCGGACTATTTATGGAAACCCATCCTAATCCAGCCGAAGCTAAAAGTGATGGCCCCAATGCTTGGCCGATGTACAGAATGCAAGAATTATTAGAAGTTTTATTAACTATCGATCAGGCCGTAAAAGCGAAAAGTCTGATAGAAACAACATTGTAATTAGGGTTGAGTAAATCCCATGGCTAAAATCATGCCGTTATCCTGATAGATGGTTATAGCTATGTAAAGTCGATTCTTTAAAAGCCGTTTAAAAATTAATTTATCAATTTGAGATAAAAAATGAGTAATCCACCGCGGATAAAATCCTTGACTGTCAAAGGATTGTTTAATCAATTTGACCATCATATTGATTTTAACCAAGAGGAGCGCATTACTATTTTGCATGGCATTAATGGTGTTGGTAAAACGACTTTATTGCGGATGATTAACAGCTTATTTAATTTCCGTATTTA
>CAIQND010000662.1 GCA_903873045.1 uncultured Methylococcaceae bacterium
CGGTGCCTTGATATGTTCATGGGCTTGATAATCGGCACAACAAAAATCTTCATACTGGTAATCAAATATTGATTCTGGTTTACGTTTAATTGTTAACGTCGCCAGTTTGTAAGGCTTACGTTTTAACTGCAATGCAGCCTGCTTCTGATGATTAAGATACAAATGCACATCACCACCCGTCCAGACAAAATCGCCCACTTCCAAATCGGCCTGCTGAGCCACGATATGCGTCAATAATGCATAACTGGCAATATTAAACGGCAACCCTAAAAAAGTGTCGCAACTGCGCTGATAGAGCTGACATGACAACTTGCCATCGGCCACATAAAACTGAAAAAAGGCATGACAAGGTGCCAAGGCCATTTTACCGCACGCTACATTTTGTTGCGGACTTATATTTTCATCGGGTAAATCTGCCACATTCCACGCCGAAACAATAATTCGCCGACTATTGGGCGTTTTTTTTAGCTGCTCAATAACCTGCTGAATCTGGTCAATGTGGCGACCATCCGGAGTAGGCCATGAACGCCATTGATATCCGTACACCGGCCCTAAATCACCTTTTTCATCGGCCCAATCATTCCAGATATTAACCTGATGTTCATGTAAAAACCCCAGGTTAGTCTCGCCTTTTAAAAACCACAATAATTCATAAATAATTGATTTTAAATGAATTTTCTTGCTAGTCACCAAGGGAAACCCCTCAGCCAAATCAAAACGCATTTGATGGCCAAAAATAGACAACGTACCGCTACCGGTTCTATCGCCTTTTAAAGTGCCTTCGCTGCGAATTTTATCGAGTAATTCCAAATATTGCTTCATGTGTTTTTTCGTCTATCGGATTTTAAAAAATTCTAGATTCTTTAACAAACCAAGCAGGGATTAGCAG
The DNA here is from genome assembly GCA_903873045.1 of uncultured Methylococcaceae bacterium. Classification (GTDB taxonomy): domain Bacteria; phylum Pseudomonadota; class Gammaproteobacteria; order Methylococcales; family Methylomonadaceae; genus Methylobacter_C. The sequence goes on from CAIQND010000662.1 coordinate 890, forward strand.
AGTATATAAAATTTGCCGTATGCGGTTTTATTAAAATATTTTTTTGATCACCTATTTACATATCTTTGTAAATATCACCCCGACCACCTGCTTTCAGCACAAATACGATCAGTTCGCTTTGTTTGATTTGGTAAATAAGGCGATATTGACCAACACGCAATCGATACATACATTCATAACCTTGCATGACTTTTATATCTAACTGCTTATTTGGATGAGGATTTTGTTTCAGCAACTCCAATTTCTGTTTTAATTGCAGTCTTTGCTTGGCAGGGCATTTCTCAAGAAAGTGTGTCACGTTTTTATGCAGCAATAGACGATAGCTCATAAATTACTTTTTACCGTTTCCCAGTCATCGAACTCGCTGTAATCGTTTTGTTGGATTTGCGTTAAACAATGCTGAATATGTTGCCGCTCTTCCGTCGATAGCTCATCCCCTTCCAAAATGCGACAACGGTTTTCAGGTAAAAGATGGATAAAATCCAAAATCGTTTGATAAGCGTTATCTTCCACTTCTAACAGAATCGTTTTCATCGTAAAACCTCTTGTCTTTGTTAATCAATATAATCTAACGCTGTTGCGCTAATTCCCAACCTCCAAGTTGGTAAGTTTTTATCTTTTTGCACTGAATTGTAAGCACCAAAATATAGTTCGGCATGAGAAATAACCGAATAACCCAGTTGTTCCAAACCGATAGCCAAGGCTTTTTCCTCTATAGATTTATTGCCCTTAAGCCAATAAATCAGTGTGTCGGAATCCAACAGATAGTTCATAAAACAATATCTCTTGCTAAAGGCAGCTTGTAAATTTCTTTGTCAATTAATTCTGGTAATGTATTCATTATTTTTCTCCACAATGCGTTAGTTTTAGAAAGCTTCAATGAATGTAAGAATAAAGTGTAAGTAGGTGATCAAAAGTCTTTTAACAAAATAAAATGTAGTTAACTTCTTATATTCTGGTTACTGCAAGCACTTTATCATGTTAAGAAATGTTAAAAGACTTTTGAATGATTACTTATCTCAAATAATTGATAATGAGATCCCCAACCCATAGAACAGCGCCACCTGCTTTTTAACTTCCATGCCAAGACTGAAGTTGCGCTAATCCCCAATCTCCAGGTTGAGAATCAGCTGCGGCAAGCTATGGCTTGCCATGTTTCAGGAAGCTGGAGCTTCCAAGGCGGCATTCCCAAGCGGAAGCTTGGGAATGAGCAAAGATTGTTAGAGCATCCAGGAATAATTTCATACGTTATCCCATTCATCCCTTAATGCCTGAAAATCAATGTTGATTTGCGCATCTGTCCGTTTGCCTACCGGCAAACTATTTATAAACTCAAGCAGGCTGTTTTCAGCCGCGTTACTGACAACAACATCCTGTTTTGTTTCCAGGAATTCGACAAAATGTAATATTTCAATCGCCTTTGCCATTGGCATGGCTTTCACGTGTTGATAAATAGTTTCTGCAATATTCATGGTATTTAACCCTTAAAATTTTTTTCGGCTTCATTCCAGTCAAAAATCATCACCTAACGGCTTATCAAAGTCTTCATGAATCACGATTTTGTCTTTATATTCGCCGACGGTTCTTTTTTTGACGAGTTGTTTTAGTTGCTGCTTGCGTAAAAAAACTACAAAATCAGACACTTGTTTTTGTAATTCCGGCGGTAGTATTTCAATTTCGTATAGAAGTTGTTGACCGTGCATTAGTGTTCTCCGATTTGTTCATTTTTTTTTCAATGGCACATACAGCGCATTTAGCTATGCCTAAAATGTTCGCTTTCGGCTTTAAGTACAATGGTATCTATTTTTACAAACTTCATTCTTTAGATGTTATTTTTTTAACACTTTTATCAAAATCACTTTCAAAATCATTATCTTGCACCACCCTAAATCTTTCATACTCTTGATGTGCCAATTTTTCCGCAACCACATGGCGAACCTTTCCAGCATCCTGCAATATCTCATAGCCGTTAAAATCTAAAAATGCATCCAATTTTTGTATCCAATCAGCCATCTTCATCTGGATATTACGGGAGGCTTGCAGTTCCGCGTAATCAAGATACATGGACACAATCCTTTCCAGTTCTTTGATTTCTTTTTCAATCAGGTAGTTTTTTGCAA
>CAIQND010000663.1 GCA_903873045.1 uncultured Methylococcaceae bacterium
AAACTGCCAGCGGTAATGTTGCTGCATGGGCATAAACGGCGAAACATGAAAGGCTTTATCAAAGTCAAATACCCATTTTTTTTTAGATGCGCTATTTTCGCCAGCATCCAGCACGTAGCAATAGCGTTCATTCCAGGGCGTGTTATTGATGTCAGCGAGAATAAATCGGGGCTGCTCACTACCCTCAAGAAAACAAAAATAAAAACTCACCGGATTAAAAGCAAAGCCCAGAAACCGCAAATGCGTCAACAAACAAATTCGCCCGTTAAAATCTTCACCGGTATGGTCTTTAATTCGACTTTTTACCGTATCGGATAAATCCTGCCCGGCATCACCCAAATAATCCTTGCGATAAAAACCAACCAAATTAAAACGTTCCAAAGACCAAAAAGGGCTTATTGCCATTACCTGATCCAGCTCGGCAAGATCCAGCCAGCTCATAAAAACCGGATAGTTAAAGGCATGTTTTTTGGGCAGATAACGACGGTGACGAACCCAGCCCTGAAATAATCGGCTGTTTAGCGCAGTCATGTTTGCTGGAGCAAATCAACCACTTCCTGCGCACTTTTGGCACCGTCTTCATGAAAGCCCCAGCCCCAATAAGCACCGACATACCAGGTATTATTTTGCCCGTTAATTTCATCGCGCCGCTGTTGTGCTGCCAAACTGGCGGGGTTATAAACCGGATGATGATAGCTTCTTTGTTGTAATATTTTTGTCGGATCAATACGATCGGTGCAATTAAGCGTTACCAGTAAAGGTTCTGGCGCATCCAGATTTTGCAGCAGATTCATGTAATAAGTGACGGTGCAACGCGCCTGGGTTTCACTTAACTTAAGCGCATTCCAACTAGCCCAAGCTTTAGGATGCTTGGGCATTACGCTGGCATCGGTATGCAGCACGACATCATTTTCCTGAAAAGTCATGGCACCCAAAATTTCGGTTTCTTGTTCACTGGCATCCTGTAATAAGCGCAAGGCTTGATCACTATGACAAGCCATAATCAGATGATCAAAATGTTCTTCGCCTTCCGAAGTTATTACCGTCACGTGGGTTTTATTTCGGGTTATGCCTTGCACGGGGCAATTCAGTCGCAAATCGCCTTTAAATGACTGCATAAATGCCTGAATATACGTTGAAGAACCACCCAATACGGTTCGCCATTCGGGTCTGTTATCCGTTTTTAACATTTGGTGATTAGCCATAAAGGCAACAAAATAACGCACCGGAAAATTTTTCACCACAGCCGGCGGACCAGACCATAAGGCGCAAGCCATCGGCAGAATATGGTCGTCAATAAAGATTTGGCTATAATCTTGTTGGTGTAAATAGTCACCCAGCGTCAACACATCATCAGTGCTGTTTAACAGTGCCGGAGCTTCGCGATAGAAGCGCAATATATCCCTGACCATGCGATAAAAATGGGGTCGTAACAGATTACGCCGCTGACAAAATAATTTATCCAGGGTTGTCGCATTGTATTCAAGTCCGGTCAGCGCATTGCTTACACTAAAACTCATATCAGACAACTGCGAGGCAACGCCCAAATCATTTAAAAACCGACAGAAATAATGATAGTTATGTTCGTTGAAAACAATAAATCCGGTATCAACGGCATAATTTTTATCGCCCAAAACAACCGCATGGGTATCGGTATGACCGCCCGGATAAGTA
>CAIQND010000664.1 GCA_903873045.1 uncultured Methylococcaceae bacterium
CGATCCAGTGTGCTTGCGCCATAAGGTGCTGAAAATCCAGGTGAGACTTCCAACAAACGTTGTGCAATAGCAGGATGCGCTCCAGCCCAATTATCGGATGCAAAATTCATAGTGACGGTTATCGGGTATTTATATATAGAGTGGCTGGTAGTTTACCGTAAGTATTCAGTCTCCCTCTTTGAAAAAGCGGGGTTAGGGGAGATTTTATTAGATAAATCCCCCCTAACCCCTCGCTATGCCCTCCCCCTTTGAAAAAGTGGGAGGGCATAGCGAGGGGGCTTGAATACTTATCCCAAAACCTACTCTATATTTTCGTACACTTTTTCTGTAAATCTCGGTGTACAAATGGCTAAAAAAACCAGATCTTCAGTACCACTGTTGGTGATTCTCTGGGGACACAGGGACGGAATAATAACCACATCGCCAAATGATAACGGTTGTGGCTCACGCTCACCGACTTCAACGATTGCCTGCCCTGACAAAATAACGTATCGCTCGACAACGCCGGTTAAGCGGTGCAATTTGGTTGTTACCCCGGGTTTAACCCGCGCTCTGGCAATAGACACGGCGGGATCTGCCGGTGAGTTTGATAATTCTAAAATAAAACAGCCTTCGTCAAAATAGTATTCCTCGGCTTCATTGGCTTTTAAGATGTGTGTTTGCATGGGTGATTTATTCTCAAAAATACTCTATAGCGAGATTTATTGTTGGTGGTCAACATCAAATTAAATACAGCTTATTCAATTGATTATTAAATTAATTTTATAAGTTACTGTAAAATAAAACCTAACGAAATACCCAATCGAAGCGGTTACAGGTTTTACTCTTTTCATGGCCACGCCCCGCCAGCTTACGTTAGGTTTTAATAAACTATGCAGTGGATCTATCTGGCAATAGCAATTGTATCTGAAGTTATTGCAACTTCCACACTTAAAACCACAGAAGGTTTTACCCGCTGGATTCCCTCATTGCTTGTCGTTATTGGCTATGCCTCGTCATTTTATTTTCTTTCGCTCACTCTGCGCACCTTGCCACTCGGTGTTGCTTATGCTATCTGGTCGGGTATTGGCATAGCCCTGCTCGCACTGATTGGCTGGATAATCTATCACCAGTCACTTAATGGTGCCGCCATTATCGGCATCACTCTTATAATTGCTGGCGTGATTGTGCTCATGCTTTTTTCCAAGACGGTGCTTGACTGAGTACAACGCTAACCCGGCTAAGGGCTACCAACTACGGTATCTAAGTCGGGACACTGAGCAGCAGAATGATTCGCCAAGTACCAAAAAGTCCGTCATTCCGGCAGGGAGAGCGAAGCGAGGGTTGGCCGGAATCCAGTTGCCATGGATGGCAATTACAAAGCATACAATTGAATTATAGACACTTCGATTTGTCGGATTACGCTGTCGCTAACCCGCGAATAACTTTGCAAATTACGATGTGCTAAGGGTAGAAACTATCTACCCCTACAAACCTATCGTTACTCTTTCTGGGTTCACCGTGATTGTTCATAGTCAAAAGTGTCCCGGCTTAAGTTGGTAGCCCAGTTTAAGGTTAAGCGGTTCTTGAGAAAGCTTGTCGAACCATGAACGGCTTAACCGCTACCCTTCGGCAAGCTCAAGGCGAACGGTTAATCAGGGCCACTGCTGCGCACCGTGCAGCACCCGCAAAATCTGAACAATTTCGCCCTTGATGCGGTAGACGACAATGAACGGGGTGCGGTTAACCACCCGCTCCCGCGTCCCTTTTACCCGCCCTGGACGGCCTAATTTCGGATAATCAGCCAGCCGGTCGGTCGGTTTGCCGCTCGATTTCGTCGAGCTGGCTCAATGCCGCAGTAAGACTGTCCACGGCAATAGTGTTAATGGCATTTTCTCGGTCACTTCCAGCCCTAACTGTCCACTGTACCTGCATTATTCGGTTTTCCCAATGCGAGCCAAGAGACCTTCGCGTTGCCGCTGCATGGAGGCCTTAGCTTCATCGTGGGCTATCCAGACCATCGCTGGATCGTCGGCCTCTTGCAAGCCTTGTTCTACTTGCGCCCTGAACCACTTGTCATGTTCCACCGCTTCATGAGCCTGGCGCATGGCTTCGGTTCGATCTGGCCGCGAATAGGTCTGAACGGTGGCCGGATCATACTGTGCCGTGTCCACGTCAAATTGACTAATACCGATTCCCTTAAGATACATAACTAAAGTTTCAAGCTTTTTAAAAGTCCGAATTTTCTTGCTTCTAGTAGTGGCCAAG
>CAIQND010000665.1 GCA_903873045.1 uncultured Methylococcaceae bacterium
AAAGTCCGGAAAATCCAGTTCAATCAGTTGAATAGCGTTCAAATCAGGGGCAAGGTCAGCAACGACATCGGCTGGCCCAATTCTGACCCCCAACTTGCCTTCACGGCTTAGTAATTGCGCTTTATCCTGATGCCAACGGGCCAATGAAACACTGATGTCACCGGCCTTTAAGTCGGCATCATCCGCAACATAGATCCAGTTATCATCAACAATCTGTTTGTCTTTAATTATTTGCATAGACTTGCTCTTTAAATGGGGTGATGCCAACACGGTTGACCATGTCCAGGAATGACTCGTCATTCAGGCGATTTTTGACATAAACAGCCAGAATAGTCGTGACGGCTTTGGTCACCTGATTTTTAGCAACCGCAGGCCCTAATCTTTCGCCTATGGCTGCTTTATTTTCGGAAGAACCCCCCAAGGTTATTTGATACCATTCAGTACCCTTTTTATCAACACCCAGAATACCGATATGACCGACACTTTGGTGGGCGCAACCATTCATGCAGCCAGACATATTGATTTTTAAATCACCGATGTCGTGAATGTAGTCCATATCATCAAGGGCTTCATTGATTTCTTTGGCAACACCAATAGAGCCGGCATTGGCAAGGGAGCAAAAATCCAGTCCGGGACAGCAAATCATATCCGTGACAGTGCCAATATTGGGCGTTGCCAGTTTCAAACTATCCAATTGTTGCCAGAGTGCAAATAAATCAGCTTGTTTTACGTCTGCCAGAATCAGGTTTTGCCGGTGCGTACTTCTGATTTCTCCAAAACTGTATTGATCGGCAAGATCGGCTACTGCATCCAGTTGGGTATCGGTCATATCCCCTGGCGGGGAATCCGGTGCTTTCAATGACAAAAATACCGCGTGGTAACCGGGTATTTTATGGTTTGCCGTGTTATGTTTTACCCAAGTTGCAAACGCTGTGCTGTCTTGCTGATGCTCGCTAAAACCGGTATCAAGAACTGCATCAGTATCGTAGGCCGGATCAACAAACTGGGCTTTCATCGCATTAATGCGTTCATTGCTTAACTCGTTGTTGTCTCTAATCAGTTGCCATTCCTGCTCAACTAATGCAGAAAATTTATCCAGTCCGGATTCTTTAACCAGAATTTTGATGCGTGCCTTGTATTTATTGTCACGACGACCGAATAAATTATAAATACGCAGTATGGCTTCCAGATAGGATAGCAGGTGCTTTTTTTCCAGATACGGTTTAATCACTTGCCCTATCACCGGGGTGCGACCCAAGCCACCACCGACGATGACTTTAAAACCGGTTTCGCCGACATCATTTTTAACCAGATGCAAACCGACATCATGAAATTGCGTCGCCGCTCTGTCATGCAGGGCACCGCTTACCGCTATTTTGAACTTGCGGGGCAAGTAGTCAAATTCAGGATGTAAGGTAGTCCATTGACGAATAATTTCGCAATAAGGGCGCGGATCTTCAATTTCATCGATACAGACACCGGCCAAGTGATCGGAGGTGGTGTTTCTCATACAGTTGCCGCTGGTTTGAATGGCATGCATTTGTACGCTGGCCAGTTCTTCCAGAATATCGGGAACTTCTTCTAATTTCGGCCAGTTAAACTGGACATTTTGGCGCGTGGTAAAATGACAATAGTTCTTGTCATAAGTGCGGGCAATATGGGCTAATTTACGCAATTGTTTGGAATTAAACAGGCCGTAAGGGCCGGCAATTCGTAACATAGGCGCATGAATTTGAACGTAAAGGCCATTCCGTAAACGTAATGCGCGATATTGATCTTCAGATATTTCGCCTTTTAAATATTGTTCGGTTTGCCTTCTAAATTGGGCTACCCGTTCGTCAACAAGGATTTGGTCGTTATCGTTATACTGATACATAGATGAGCGTTTAATAGGCCTTTCTGGGGAATAATTATGGCCTGTAATCATATACTGTGCGTCATAAAATGACAAAACTTATTAGTTGGTGATACCATTAACCGTTAAAATTTATTATATTTACAAACTATAAAACTGAGTAGGGGGATTTTTTTGTGCGATTTTTATTAATTTTGTTAGCGGTATTGCTGGTGCCTCAAATGGCAATGGCGGGTGGTTTTGAAAGTCTGGGTATGACCGGGACTGAGCGAGGTATTTATACCGTTTTAATTTTTATTATCGCTTACGGTTTTGTTATGACCGAAGAATTTACGCACATGCGTAAATCCAAGCCGGTTATTCTTGCTGCGGGTATTATCTGGGCACACGCGGCAATTTTAGCATCGCAAAAAGGTGTTTCAGTTGAAGCAATGCACGAGGCTTTCGAATATAATTTGAAAGAATATGCCGAGCTAATGTTGTTTTTATTGGTCGCCATGACTTATATCAACTCAATGGCTGAACGCAACGTTTTTGAAGCCTTGCGTTCCTGGTTGGTAAGAAAACAGTTTGGTTATCGTAAATTGTTTTTAATTACCGGTATCATCACTTTCTTTTTATCGGCAGTGGCGGATAACCTGACAGCCGCTTTGCTGGTTGGCGCAGTGGTTATGGCCGTTGGTGCGGATAACGAGAAATTTGTCAGTATCGGTTTTGTAAATTTGGTGGTTGCTGCCAATGCTGGTGGTGCTTTTTGTCCTTTTGGCGACATCACCACTTTAATGGTTTGGCAAGCGGGTTATGCCGAATTCTTTGATTTCTTCAAGCTTTTCATTCCTTCAACAGTCAATTACGCCGTACCTGCCGCAATTATGTATTTTGCCGTGCCTGATGAGCAACCTAAAGTAACCTCGGAAGCTGCCGTTGTGTTAAAGCCCGGTGCGATTCAAATTTGTGTATTATTTCTGTTGACTATCGTGACTGCGGTTAGCTTTAAACAGGGACTGCATTTGCCTCCGTTTATGGGTATGATGGTCGGTCTTTCCGTGTTAATGCTGTACGGTTTCTTTTTGAAAAAGAATCGCAGAGCTGAAGATGAAGTCGGTTTTGACATCTTCAATAAAGTGCGTCTTGCCGAATGGGATACTTTGTTGTTTTTCTTCGGTGTCGTATTTGCTGTGGGCGGTTTAGGTTATATCGGTTATCTGGAATTATTGTCAGGCGCTATGTATGACGGCTTGGGCGCGACCACAGCCAATATCCTGGTGGGTATAATTTCTGCCATTGTTGATAACATTCCCGTTATGTTTGCTGTGCTTAACATGAATGTGGATATGGATCTGTATCAATGGTTGTTAGTCACTTTAACTGCGGGCGTTGGTGGATCACTGTTATCTGTCGGTTCAGCAGCGGGTGTTGCGTTAATGGGCCAATCCAACCATAAGTACACTTTTTTCAGTCATTTAAAATGGACACCGGCTATTGCGGGTGGATACGCAGCCAGTATTTTTGTTCATTATTTAATTAATGGTTGATGGCTTTAAAGCACCGCACCTTTCGTGCGGTGCTGTTTTTTAAAAATTCACCACGAAGACACGAAGAAGAACACGAAGTTTTTTGTAAGTATTCAGCTTCCCCCTTTGAAAAAGGGGGAATAAGAGCGATTTATCTAATAAAATATCCCCTAACCCCCTCTTTTTCAAAGAAGGGGGCTGAATAAGTACAGTTTTTTTGCGCTAAGTGAATAGTAACTTTAGTTTGGTTACCCACTAAACCACATAGCACTTTTTTCTTCGTGTCTTCGTGGTGAAAATATTTCAAAATTTGATACTTATGCTACCTATCGGCCAAGTATTCATCCTTTCTTTAGCACGACTCCTGCAACAAACTCTTAAGGTCTCCAGTGAAAAATAACACGAACATCAGGGAAGTACTGCTCAACAAGCGCATGCTCATTTGTATATTCACCGGCTTTAGTTCGGGTTTGCCGCTGTATATTTTGATTGCATTGTTACCGGCGTGGTTACGTTCTGAAGGTGTGGATTTAAAATCCATCGGCTTGTTCGCACTGATTCAATTGCCGTTTACCTGGAAATTTCTATGGGCACCGTTGCTTGATCGTTACATTCCACCACTCGGAAGGCGGCGTGGCTGGCTATTTATCACACAAACGGCATTGCTCCTATCCATTCCAGGATTCGGTGCGCTGCATCCCAATCTGGACTTATGGACTATTGCTTATCTGGCTTTTGTAGTCGCATTTTTTAGCGCTTCCCAAGATATTGTGCTGGATGCCTATCGACGTGAACTGTTATTGGATACCGAACTGGGTCTGGGTAACGCCATACACGTCAATGCCTATAAAATTGCCGGCTTAATACCCGGCTCCTTATCACTGATACTGGCGGATCACTTGCCTTGGAATAGCGTGTTTTTGATTACCACCTTATTTATGTTGCCGGGTATCGTCATGACGCTTTTGGTCAGTGAACCCCTGCTTAAAAATGGTGCACCGAAAACACTCCGGGCTGCCGTGGTTGAGCCTTTTCAAGAATTTATCCAGCGCAAAGGCTTAAAATCAGCGTGTCTGGTGCTTGCCTTCATCTTTTTTTACAAGTTGGGCGACAGCATGGCGACGGCGCTCGCTACGCCGTTTTACCTTGATATGGGGTTCAGTAAAACAGAGATTGGACTCGTCGCCAAAAATGCCGGTTTGTGGCCGAGTGTTATCGGTGGCTTACTCGGAGGGATTTGGATGATTAATCTCGGTATTAATCGCGCTTTGTGGCTTTTTGGTATGGTACAGATGATTGCTATTTTGGGTTTTGCCTGGCTTGCGACACTAGGTCACAGCCTGCCCTGGCTGGCGATGGTTATCGGCATTGAAGCATTGGGTGTTGGTCTGGGTACGGCGGCTTTTGTGGCTTTTATCGCTCACACCACGCATCCTCTTTATACAGCGACCCAATTCGCTTTATTCACCAGTCTGGCAGCCGTACCACGCACCATTGCCAATGCCGCTACCGGCTATTTGGTTGAATCGTTTGGGTGGGTATCTTTTTTTCTGTTTTGCTTTGTCATCGCCATCCCCGGCATGTTGTTGTTGCTTAAAGTCGCCCCTTGGAATGATCAAGACAAACCAGCTGGAGTCGAATAGTATCAACAATAGAACACGAATTTGACCGATAAGAACGGATAAAGCCCACTAAGTAATCATTCAAAAGTCTTTTAACATTTCTTAACATGATAAAGTGCTTGCAGTAACCAGAATATAAGAAGTTAACTACATTTTATTTTGTTAAAAGACTTTTGATCACCTACTTATGAATCATAGGGGATGAATACCGATAAACACATGTATTATACACACTAAAAACGTTCAAGCCGTCATCCAGGGCATGGATGGTATTCGTAACACATCCACTCACTGATTTTCATACTCGATTTTATTTGATGCAATGTAATGATAAGTAAATCCTTATACTCTGGATTCCGGCGCTCCATACCGGAATGACGGCTCTATGATTTTTCTTCGTGGTGTTATTGTCTTTATGTGCCATCTCAAGCCAGGCAAAGCTAAAGATCGTAATCCATAATTAGCGGAGCATGATCAGAAAATCGCTCGTCTTTATAAATTGACGTGGCGATTACTTTATCCTTTAAAGCGGCGCTTATTATTTGATAATCTATACGCCAGCCTACATTTTTTGCCCAGGCTTGCCCCCTGTTTGACCACCAAGTATATTGCTCCGCTTCCGAATTAATAATTCTAAAAGCGTCCAGCCAATCGCCATGTTCAAATAATTGATCTAACCACGCCCTTTCTTCGGGTAAAAAACCGGAGTTCTTTTTGTTGCCACGCCAGTTTTTTAAGTCAATTTCTTTGTGGGCAATATTCCAGTCACCACAGATAATGTAATCACGGTCATTTTTTGTACAAGTCTGCAAGTAGGGCATAAAACGCTCCATGAAACTAAACTTGAAGGCTTGCCTGACTTCTCCCGAAGAACCAGAAGGCAAATAGAGCGATATAATACTTAAGTTTCCCAATTGAACTTCAATAAAACGACCTTCGGCATCAACATCAGACCACCCTATTCCACTGATGATTTTATCAGGTTGTTTTTTACAAAAAATTGCAACGCCGCTATAGCCTTTTTTTTCGGCATCATGATAAAAACAGTAGTACTCCTTAGGGCAAAAAGGGTCGCTGTTAAGCTGATGCATCTGGGCTTTTGTTTCTTGCAGGCAAATAACGTCAGCCTCTTGTTGCTGCATCCAGGTAAAAAAACCTTTACGTTCTGCCGCACGAATGCCGTTGGCATTTAAAGTAATAACGCGCATAAATCCAACAAGGGTTGCCAATTGTTAATGAAAAACGTATTATACGGGGTTATTTAATTGTATGTAGTCTCTTTGTGGGTAAAGTGTAAGTAATATGAAACCAGAAATTCATCCTGAATATAAACAAATTACGGTAACTTGTGGTTGCGGTAATGTATTTGCAACCGGTTCTGTATTAGGTAAAGATTTGCAGATAGAAGTTTGTTCTGCATGCCATCCTTTTTATACAGGTAAACAGCGCGTTGTTGACACAGCCGGTCGTGTTGATAAATTCCGTAAAAAATACGGAAAATAAAAAGCTCAAAATTTTAAGTTCGCTTATAGTTCAATCTTTTTTAAAAAGAGCGTACACAACAACTCGTTGTACTCGCCTTGCTTGTCAGCGGATAATGAGCAAAATAACACCGCACCTCAATGACTTATTGGTAAATCATTGAGGTGCGGGATTATTTACTTATGCCGTTAAACAATACCTTCATCAAACGGAAAAGCTAATGCGACAGCTCGAAGGTATAAATATTAAGAGTATGCTGGCTCTGAAAATCGTTTCCATAGCCAGAAAACACAAGCACTGGATTAAAAACTGTTTAGCATTTTTGCCAAGTGAATTTTTAATCAACAACCAAATTATCAATACCACAAAGATCGGCTGAACTCACGTCAGGGCTGCCTTGCTTTTGTATTGTTAAATTATAATAGTTATAAACCATATTCGCGTACTTTCATTATATCGGTCATTGTTGACGACTGAGTCGTAATAGAATCTTTTGTGGATATTCATGCAAAAACACGTTTTAAATCCCCCCTATTT
>CAIQND010000666.1 GCA_903873045.1 uncultured Methylococcaceae bacterium
AGGTGATTTCTGCGAAAGAACCTACCCATTAAACGAATCCAATCGCTTGCTTGATTGGGAAAATCCTACTTTTAATGGGTAAAATATTCTCCGGAAATCACCTAACTCCCCCCTGTGTAAAAGGGTTAGGGGGCAATGCCATTAAGTTAAGCCGTTGGCTGAGCGGAGTCGAAGCGATTTTGTCGGCTTCGGCTCCGCTCAGCCAACGGTTTTTCTTGCCAAGAGGCACTTAACTTAACGACATTGGTTAGGGGGGGGTAAAATTAAAGTTGCTCAAGTTATTTCGTACTCGTTTCTTAACGGCATTGCTTTGGACAGTTTTAACTTCAGGATGCACATAAAAAACCCCGCGAAGCCGAATGACTTGCGGGGTTTTATGCCTTTCTAAACCGGTATTAAACCGGCATAGAGCTTACAAGCTGTAGTACATATCATATTCAACTGGATGTGTACTCATACGGATACGAGTCACTTCTTCCATTTTCAACTTGATATAGCCGTCAATTACGTCGTCAGTAAAAACACCGCCAGCCTTTAAAAATTCACGATCCTTGTCCAGAGCTTCTAACGCTTGGTCAAATGAATGGCAAACTTGTGGGATGTTGTTGGCTTCTTCAGCAGGTAAGTCATACAAATCTTTATCCATAGCATCGCCAGGATGAATTTTGTTTTGAATACCATCCAGACCGGCCATTAACATGGCAGAGAATGCCAAGTAAGGGTTTGCTGTTGAGTCAGGGAAACGGACTTCAATACGACGGCCTTTTGGATTGTTAACAAAAGGAATACGAATGGAAGCTGAACGGTTACGTGCTGAGTAAGCCAACATAACAGGGGCTTCAAAGCCGGGAACCAGACGTTTGTAGCTGTTGGTTGAAGCATTGGTAAAAGCATTAAGCGCTTTTGCGTGCTTGATAATACCACCAATATAAAACAAGGCCATTTCTGACAAGCCACCGTATAAATCACCGGTGAACAGGTTAACGCCATTTTTAGCCAATGATTGGTGAACATGCATACCGCTGCCGTTGTCGCCGACTAAAGGCTTAGGCATAAAGGTCGCGGTTTTGCCATAAGCGTGGGCAATATTGGCAACAACGTATTTCAGTTCCAATACTTCATCCGCTTTTTTAACCAGTGTGTTAAATCTTACACCGATTTCACATTGGCCAGCCGTAGCAACTTCGTGATGATGAACTTCAGTCACTTGACCCATTTCTTCCAAAGTCAAACACATCGCAGAACGCATATCCTGCAATGAATCGACTGGTGGTACAGGAAAGTAACCGCCTTTAATGCCTGGACGATGACCTGTGTTGCCATCAGGATAAACTTTTTCCGAGTTCCAGCCCGCTTCTTCTGAGTCAACTTTGTAGAATGAACCACTCATATCAGTGCCCCAACGGACATCATCAAAGATAAAGAACTCATTTTCAGGGCCGAAGAACGCGGTATCTGCAATGCCGGTTGCTTGCAAATAGCCTTCTGCGCGTTTGGCTAATGAGCGTGGATCACGTTCGTAGCCTTGCATGTTTTTTGGCTCAATGATGTCGCAACGCAAAATTAAGGTGTTGTCATCAAAGAAGGGGTCCATAACTGCTGTTGATGGATCAGGCATTAAAATCATGTCTGATTCATTGATGTGTTTCCAGCCGGCGACTGAAGAACCATCAAACATGTTACCTTCTTCAAAGGTATCTTCATCGATAGAATGGGCAGGAAAGGTGACGTGTTGTTCTTTACCACGGGTATCACAAAAACGAAAATCGACGAATTTTACGTCGTTTTCTTCAATCATTTTAAGTACTTTTTTTGCAGACATCTGAATGGTCTCCTTGGACTTGGTTATTATAGGATCAGTGTTTTATGCCAAACGGTGTAAAGATACCATTTTTTTTGATAAATTATCCACTAATAAAAATAAGTAACCCGCATTGTTCTCTTTTGGTGCGATCATTCCAAAACAGGGAGGATGCCATAATGATTAAGACCCAGCCCGATTATATCTATACTGGAAGCAGGGTTGCCGAGTTTGCTCTTTGACTAAAAAGTAATAAAGTGGATTAAATTACACATTTTTAAGCCAAAACAATAATTTCTATGCACTATTATAATGCAATAATAAAGAGACAACTGAATAAATACAGATAACCTATTGTTTTAAAGTAAAATAATTATATGGCATAGTAACTGCTTGTTGTTTTTAATGTGTTGTATGCCGAACTAATACCGTTGTCACTTGGCAACAAGGCACCTTTATCCAAACTTTAATCAAGAGGACTTAATATGAAAAGTATACCCAAACGCAAAAACCCGATGATTATCGTGGCGGCAAGTGGTCTTTTATCAATGAGTATGGGAGTGACAACTTCCTACGCCGCACCAGGAATGGTCACATCGCTGACAGATTTTGATGTTAACGAAACCAAATTTTTAAAAGATAATGGAATCACTATAGGTGGTTGGGGCAATGCCGGCATTACCTACAATGCAAATGATCCTTCCAATGGTTTCAATGGCCCGGTTACTTTTGGCGATCGCTCCAGTGAATTTCAGTTAAATCAATTAAACATGTTCATTCAAAAAGCTGTTGCCACAGAAGGTAATGAGTGGTCTTTTGGTGGCCGTTTTGATGCCATGTTCGGTACCGATGCTATTTTTACGCAGGCTTATGGCATTCCCGCATTGGATATCAACGATGGCAGCCCAAAACCCAGAAGCACGTGGGATCTCAATATTCTTGGTACTGGGGGCAACCGCTTCTACGGAATGGCATTGCCTCAGGCTTATGTTGAAAGTTATATCCCTATCGGCAATGGTCTGAATGTTAAAGCGGGTCATTTTTATACGCCCATCGGCTATGAGACGGTGCCAGCTCCTGATAACTTTTTCTATACCCATGCTTACACCATGCAATATGGCGAACCGTTTACGCATACCGGTGTTATGGGCAACTATGCCGTTGACAAGAACTGGGGAGTTATGGGCGGCGTAACCACAGCTAGCGCTACCGGCGGTTGGGATGGCGGTTGGAATAATCAGTTGGGCAACTGGAGCGGACTATTTGGAACAACCTGGACCAGTGACGACAAGGGAACTTCTGCCAACATCGCCGGTACTTATGGCGGAACCTCAGAACAGAACAATAGTCCCTTTGCACTGTATAGCATTGTTCTAAAGCACAATATTACCGATAAAACTCACTTGATCCTGCAACACGATCACGGTTTTGCCAATAATGTTTACGACTACACTAACTTGACACCAAATTCAATAGATGCACAATGGTATGGCATCAACTCGCATTTGTACTATGACCTAAAAGACAACTTATCCGTAGGTCTGCGGGCTGAATGGTTTCGTGATCAGAACGGTCTTCGGGTTTGTTCTCCAGGACGTGTAGGCGCTTCTACCAATAGTACACAAACTTACAGTTACGCTTCACCCGGCAATCTTTCTACCTGTACTGCCGCCAGTTATTACGAAGTCACTGCGGGGTTAAATTGGAAACCTACCAAATGGCTAAACTTGCGTCCGAACGTCCGCTATGACTGGGTAGATAGAGCCAATGGCGCGACTAATCCTTTCGCCGATGGAAAAACAGCTCAATTTATATTCTCAAGCGATTTTACTGTTACTTTCTAATCCGGCGACTTCAGTAATCTGGCTACCCACTTTAGACGGGACAAGCAAAAAGGCTTAACCGTCAATACGGTTAACTTATTGATAAAGCATCAAAAGAGACCGTTCGCTGAGCGGAGTCGAAGCGAGCGATCCGCTTCGACTCCGCTCAGCGATCGGTTTAGTCCCGCCTTAAGTAGGTAGCCCATTGATTTTAAAATTGATGCGGGTTAGTCTATCAAATCATAGCTGAAATCAGCTGCTACCCTAATGACGAA